>CAYSNH010000025.1:0-1522 GCA_964432405.1 uncultured Candidatus Saccharibacteria bacterium | reverse complement strand
TTTGTGAATACCTCATAAAAAGGAAATCTGATATATTAAAAGCTAACAAAATAGTATCTCATGAGACTAGGGGATGGAATGATGTTAAAAAAGTTACCGTCTCTCAGCGTTGTAAAGAGGAGGCTCAAGAATATCGTTATTTCCCAGAACCTGATCTACCACCTTTTGATGAAAAATCTTTTAATATTAAATCTATTAAGGCTGACGTTCCCGAGCTCCCTCAAGATAAGCGAGAGCGTTTTAAGAAGGAGTATAGTTTAACTAGTAAGCAGGCTGATGTCTTGGTTCAGAATATGGCGGCTGCTGGTTATTTTGAAGAGGCGGCTTCTGAATTGGGTGATGTTAAAAAAACAAACCTACTCTTCAACTACTTCACCTCTGATGTTTGGGGGTTGATGAAAAAGAGATCGGTGGATATAAATGGTCTCAATATCAGTCCCGCTCATCTAGCTCATGTTATCGAGCTGGTGGCTGATAAGCGGATTACCAGTAGAATAGCTAAGAACTTATTATTAAAAATGCATGAGACTAGTCTTGATCCTAGCGAGATTATCGCTAATGAGGAGTGGGAACAGGTTTCTGATGAAAGCTCGCTCAAACCTTTAGCGAAGCAGATTATTAAAGATCATCCTCAGCCAGTGGCTGATTATAAAAAAGGGAAGTCCCAATCTATTCAATTCCTCATTGGCATGGCGATGTCTGAATTAGGAGGAAAAGCCGACCCTAATGTTTTAAAGGGAGTATTTGAAGAACTCTTGAAGGATTAGATTATTTGTAATAAGCTAAAACCTAGCACGTTTATTTTTAATTTCTCAAGAAAGGATGCATTTTCACATGGCTTCGAAAAAGGATTTAAAAGGTTCTGGGACAGAGCGATCTGACAAGACATGTCAAAGATTAAAGTTGAGGAAGAGATCTCCTCAAAGGCCCAAGGATCCCAAAAGGGCTCCTCAAGCTCTCTTTCGCCACTGTCACCAGTAACCCTAAGCCACTCTCAAACTACAGCCCCCTGATCATCAGGGGGCTTTTACTTACTCTTTATCATCAATCTCTTTTTGAATTGATTTTATAAACTCATTTAATGGCTGAGTGCCAACATCACCTTTTTTATGATGACGAATGGTTACCGTTTTATCACCCATCTCCTTGTCACCTACAACTACTATATAAGCTGATCGTCCGATCTCCGCCTCTCTAATCCTCTTAGAGACGGTTAAGTTGTCATCACGAAGATTTACCCTAATCCCAGATTTCCTCATCTTCTCATAGATTTTAGCAGCGTATTTGACGTGATCAGTTCCAACATTAATTATCGATACCTGAACTGGTGCCATCCAGAGGGGTAGGTGACCATTGGTATCTTCTAATAAAATAGCGATAAATCTCTCAAATGTTCCAAAAATAGCTCGGTGAATAACCCAGGGCATTTGTTTTTTACCATCCTCATCTACATAAGTAGTTTTGAATTGCTTTGGCAGCATTACCAAATCCAACTGAGCGGTTCCAAGTTGCCAGTCTCTAC
>CAYSNH010000024.1:0-1597 GCA_964432405.1 uncultured Candidatus Saccharibacteria bacterium | reverse complement strand
TTTATTCAAAAAATGAAAAACGCCACCGGAGTGACGCTTTTCAGTGTACCCGCTTCGCCACTTCCTACATAAGCAAAAAGCTTTGAAACGAATACTCTATTAGTATAATCAAGGGGGTATATTTGTCAATGGTAATAAAAAGACCCCGAGCCTATTGGCTGGGGTCTCGTCTTGACCCAATCTTTTTGATTAACGAGGGTTGATTAGGGATTCGCCGACGAAACGAATCAGAGATCAAAGCTTGATTCCTTTGGAATCAAACTAAGTCTAAACCCTCGGGTTGAAGGTTGTTACTGAGATCTATTATCAACCTCAGTAACAGATTTGGTAAGCTAGTGTTCTAACTGAGCTCACCATTCTTATATATAGAACAGCCTCCTTGCGGCTGGTTATCTGATGTTCTGGTTGCTATTATAGCACTATTAAATAAATTTGTCAATAGCAATAAAAGCCCTCTAAATTAATGCGGGGTAAGATAATATCTTTAAAGTTATCAACACTCATTCCTTTACTAGTAGTTATTAGAAATCCCCAGCCAAATGGCTAGGGTAAAAATCTTTTAACTTACAAATTATTTTGACTCACTTAAATCTTCTAGGGCTTTCTTAGCTGCCTCAGTTTCCGCCTCTTGTTTGGAGTGCCCCTCGCCTGCTGCAATCTTCTTTCTATTGAAATAAACCGCTACCTTAAAAACCTTGTGATGCTCAGGTCCATTCTCTTCTAAAACTTTATAAGTTGGGGTGAGTCTTTGTGAAGATTGAATTTTTTCTTGTAAAAGACTTTTAGGATCACGATAACTCTCCCCTCTCATCACGTTATCTAGGCGAGCCATAATAAATTGATTGATGAATTTTTTGGTTGTAGCGTAATCAGAATCTAAATAAATAGCTCCGATAACAGATTCGGTAGCATTAGCTAAAATAGCCTCTATGGATCTATCGCCACCCATAGCCTCCCCCTTAGAAAGAAGCAAGTGTTTTTCTAAATTTATTTCATCAGCTATTTCCAATAAGGCTTGATAATTAACTAAAGCTGCTCTAATAGGAGTTAGAATTCCTTCTGAACGATCAGGCAAGCGATGATAAAGCTCTTCTGTCACAGTTAATTCTAAAACCGCATCACCCAAGAACTCTAAGCGCTCATTGTGAGGCAAGCTCCAAGAAGCATTTTCATTTAAATAGGAACGATGAGTTAAAGCCTCTTTAAGAAGGTCTTTATTATTAAATTTATAACCAATTGTTTTTTCTAGAGATGAAAGATTCATTTTTCTTTTTTAGCAGGCTCTTTTATTTTCCCCTGCTCTTCTAATTGCTTGTATATTGTGCCAAGCACGCCATTAATGAACTTACCAGAATTAGGGCCGCCGTAGTTTTTGGCGATCTCGATAGCCTCATTAATAGCCACCTTAGGAGGAACTTCTTCGGGGTCGGAATAAATTAATTCGTATAAACCAATTCTCAAAGCATTACGATCTACAACGGCAATTTGTTCAAGAGGCCACTCTGGGGCAGCCTTCACGATAATAGAGTCTAGCTCTTTGAGATGTTCTATAACTCCAGTTAACAAACGCCAAATAAAATCAGGCTCATCAAAACCG
>CAYSNH010000023.1:0-1599 GCA_964432405.1 uncultured Candidatus Saccharibacteria bacterium | reverse complement strand
AAAAGAGGAGTCTGTTTGAAAGTTCAAAATACTACTCCAAAGAAGCCGAATTCGGCTTTTAGAAAGATTGCTCGTGTTCGTTTAACTAATGGTACTGAAGTTACCGCATACATTCCTGGCGAGGGTCATAACTTGCAGGAGCACTCTGTGGTGAAGATAACAGTTGTACCAGTAAAATAAAAAAAAAAAGTTCGTTATCACATCGTCCGAGGTCGTTTAGATACTGCTGCGGTTGATGGCCGAAAGCAGAAGATATCTATTTAGGGCGCTAAGAAACCTAAATAATAAAATGAGACGTAAAAGAAATTACAAAAGGGTTCATGACCCGGATCATAAGTATGGTAGTGTGACGGTAACTCGTTTCATTAACTATTTAATGCAGGATGGTAAGAAGTCGGTAGCGGCTCGAGTTTTTTATGATTCTTTGAATAGAATTGCTAAAAAGACTAAGGAGGAACCGATTACTATTTTTGATAAAGCTTTAGAGAATGTAGCTCCTCAGGTGGAGGTGATCAGTCGTCGAGTAGGTGGAGCTAACTATCAAGTACCTCATGAAGTGCGACCAGATCGTCGTTTCGTGTTAGCAACTAGATGGTTGATTGCTGCTGCAAGATCAAAGAAGGGCTCACCAATGGCAGATAGATTGTCAGTAGAGTTGATTGCTGCTGCTAAGAACGAAGGAGAGGCTATTAAGAAGAAGCATAACACTCATCGAATGGCAGAGGCCAACCGAGCTTTTGCTCACTTCGCAAGACGTTAAACTATAGAGATGGCTAATAAAAAGTATCCAATTGAAAAGGTACGCGATATTGGAATTATCGCTCATATTGATGCTGGTAAGACGACTGTAACAGAGCGGATCCTTTTTTATACCGGTGTATCTCATAAGATTGGTGAAGTGCATGAAGGAACTACCGTTATGGACTGGATGGAGCAAGAGCGTGAACGTGGTATTACCATCACCTCTGCCGCTACAACTTGTTTTTGGACACCAACTTATACTAAGGGTGATAAGGATCAAGAGCACAGAATTAACATTATAGATACTCCAGGTCACATTGACTTTACCGTTGAGGTAAAGCGCTCAATGAGAGTTTTGGATGGCGCAGTGGTTGTTTTTGATGGTGTGGCTGGTGTGGAGCCTCAATCAGAGACCAACTGGCGTTACGCTGATGAATATGCGGTACCTCGTATTTGCTTTAATAACAATCTAGATCGAACTGGAGCTACTTTTGAAACAGGTCTTCATTCTATTCAGGAAAGATTAAACCCTAATGCTGTGGCAGCTCAGATGCCGATTGGCAAGGAGGCGGACTTTAAGGGCGTGGTTGATCTTTTGACTCGTCAAGCTTTTGGCTTTGAGGGTGTCTTGGGGGAGAAGATTGTAGAGATCGACCTACCAGAAGAGATGAAGGAGGAGGTAGGGAAGCAGCGACAGGTTTTGATTGAGAAAATTGTGGAACAGGATGATCAGTTGATGAGTGATTATCTTGAAGGTAAAGAATCTGATATTAATGAGTTAAAGAGAGTTTTGAGAAAGGCGGTTTTAGAGATTAAAATCATCCCTGTATTATGTGGTACTGCCCTTAAGAACAAAGG
>CAYSNH010000022.1:0-1826 GCA_964432405.1 uncultured Candidatus Saccharibacteria bacterium | reverse complement strand
TGTCTTTGGGAGTTGTTTCTGCTCATGTAGCTATTCGAAAATATTTAAAGATCTAATAAAAAAATCTCCTGCGGAGATCATTCTAAGCCCAGTTTTTTAATAACCCTTATATTGGCCTAGGATTATTAATATTTAAAGAAGGAACGTTTTCATTATCTATTTTATCTCCCAGATACCGATCGGGCCCTTTTTTTGAATCTTGAGCAGGCATAACAGGAGACTCTTCTAATGGATATTCATCAAAATCATCGTTGATAACCTCTTTTACTTCTCGAGCCTCAGTTACTTCTTGAATTAAGGGAGTTGTTTTCTTAAGGTCATTAACTTGGCCCAGTAAATAAAAAATCATTCCTGAGAGAAAGCCCACTACTACCAATAGTATAATCATTAACCACTTCATAATATCATTTTTATTATAGACTATTTTTATGTCTCTAGAATAGTTAGTAATAGTGGATAAAATGAAAGCTTACAATCTCTTCTTTTTCTCAATAATTTTTTTCTTATTCGGCATAGCCCTCGCTAGCTTTGAATTAAGTTTATTAATTTTAATAAGTTTTACTCTAATGCTGGCTTTTATATGCACAGTATTTAAAAAATTATCTTCATTAATACTACTCACCCTTCTAATTCCCGTTGGCTTCTTTTATTTAATTTGGAATAATTTTCAATATTATAGCCACCCTTTAACTTTTAATGAAAAAATAGTTTTTGAAGGAGTGGTTGTTGATCAACCTCTAAGAGATTTAAAAAAACAAACCTTAACTCTTCAGTTACAACCTCCTTCTCAAAGCAAATTACTTATCAGAACCGACCTATATCCAGAATATAAATACGGAGATGTTCTATTAGTTAAAGGAAAAATAAATGTACCGCCCGCTGATTATTATGGTCGCTACTTAAAAAAAGAGGGTATTCAAGGAACCGTCATCTTCGCTCAAATAAATATATTAGAAAGAGGCCAGGGAAGTTCTATAAAAAAAGTTTTGATTGGTATAAAAAAGGGTGTTATTAACGCCTATCAACATCTTCTGCCTTTCAATAAAGCTTCTTTTTTAGCTGGTATGACCTTGGGAGAAAAGAGTGGTCTAAATAAAGATTTTTTAAATAAACTTTCCTTAAGCGGCACTCGGCATTTGACTGCTCTCTCAGGCCTACATCTAACAATCTTAATCTTTATAATCTTCGGCGTCATCAATCACTTCCTACCCCAAAAATCATCTTCTTGGATCACCTTGATTTTCATTTTATTTTTTCTTGCCTTAACGGGATTCAAATTATCAGCCACTCGAGCTGGTCTAATGGCTTTTTTGGTAATGTTAGCCAAAGAAGCTAATCGTCTTTATAGTCCACGAAACGCCCTAGCTTTAACCGCTCTAATATTAATATTAATCAATCCCTATGTATTGATTTTTGACGTTGGCTTTCAATTATCTTTTTTGGCGGTAATGGGAATAGTTTATCTGTCACCAGTTATTAAAAAAATATTGTTATTAAAAAATAAAGGATTCTTAGGTTGGAAGGAGGGTTTAAGTGTCACCATCGCTGCCCAGTTAGCTGTCGCCCCCATTCTCATCAATCAGTTTGGCAACTTTACCTTAACCTCTTTTGCCTCTAACATCCTCATTCTTTTCACGGTTCCTGTGGTGATGGTGTTAGGTTATCTAGCTAGTATCACATACTATATCTTCTTTCCCTTATCAGTCTTAATCAGCTGGTTTATTAGTTTCATTCTCAGCTATCAAATATTAATTATTAATATATTCTCCAAGCTAGCCATCAGCTTCAATCCACCAATTAATATCTGGATCAGCCTCTTCTATTAC
>CAYSNH010000021.1:0-1903 GCA_964432405.1 uncultured Candidatus Saccharibacteria bacterium | reverse complement strand
GTAACTGTACGGACAAGATTCACGGGATGGATAATAAGTATTTTCATCTCACTCTTCTTTGCGAGAACAATGAGGGTTGGCAAAACATTATTCAGCTAGTAACTAAAGCTAACTTTGATGGCTTTTATTACAAGCCTCGAATTGATAAACAGCTACTCCGAGAACACAGCAAGGGTTTAATAGCGCTCTCTGGCTGTTATTCGGGTGAGGTTATTAGAAATATTTTAGCTAATAAATTTGAGGAAGCGGTTCGGGTAGCTGAGGAGTACAAAGATATTTTTGGACCTAATAACTTCTTTATTGAGATTGGGCATCATCCTAATATGAATCCAGAAAGTTGCGAAAAAGTCCGGAATGGTTTGATCGAGTTGAGTAAAAGAACTAACTTGCCTTTGGTAGCAACCCAGGACATTCACTATCTAAAAAAAGCTGATGCCCCTTATCACGACATATTATTAGCAATTGGAACCGCTAACAGTATTCATGATCAGAACCGATTAACTCTGAAAGATGGTGATTTTTCTATGCGCTCTGGAGAAGAGATGGCTGAGCACTTCTCTGATATTCCTGAAGCTATTAGTAATACGGTTAAAATAGCTGATCGTTGTCAGGTGGATATAGATTTAGAAAGAACTATCCTACCTCGTTTTACTGTCCCTGAAGGAGAAACTTCCAAAACCTACATCAGAAAATTAATTGATGAAAAAATTGGTAACCGCTATCAGATTATAACCAGCGAGATTAAAGAACGCGTTGATTATGAGCTAGGAATTATTAACAACATGGGCTTCTCTGATTACTTCCTCATCGTCCAAGACTTCATTAACTGGGCTAAGGAGAGGGGGGTGGTAGTTGGTCCTGGTCGTGGTTCAGCGGCTGGTAGCATAGTCTCATACATCCTAGGCATCACTAATGTTGATCCTCTAGAGCATAATTTAATTTTTGAAAGATTTTTAAATCCAGAAAGAATTCAGATGCCTGATATCGATATTGACCTAGCTGATCTTCGTCGTGATGAAGTGCTGGGTTATCTAAGAGAAAAATACGGCAAGAAGCAGGTTGCTCATATTATCACCTTTGGAACGATGGCGGCTCGAGCTGCTATTAGAGATGCTGGTCGAGCGCTAGGTGTTAGTTATGGCTTCTGTGATCAGATTGCTAAATTAATCCCCTTTGGCATGAATCTTAAAGACTCTCTTTCGACTGTGGATGAGTTGAGAAATCTATATACTATTAACGAAGAAGCTCAAAGATTAATTGATGCTGCTAAAAAGTTAGAGGGAGTGGCTCGTCACGTCTCAGTTCACGCTTGTGGAGTGGTGATTGGTGACAAGCCGCTAACCACCTACCTCCCCCTCCAATACGCTCCTCAAGATGATTCCACCGTTATTACCCAGTTTGGTATGCACATAGTAGAAGATCTTGGTCTATTAAAAATGGATCTATTAGGTCTCAAAAACCTAACTATTATGGAAAATGCTGTCCAGTTAATCGCAGCTAGTGGAAAAGGGAAGGTAGATATTAACAACCTGCCAGCCAAAGACCCTAAAACCTTCCAGATGCTTCAACAAGGTGACACTACTGGAGTCTTTCAGTTTGAAAGTGCTGGCATGAGACGTTACATGAAAGATCTTATACCAACCGAATTGAATGACTTAGTGGCTTTAGTGGCAGCCTATCGCCCCGGACCCATGGAACTAATTCCTTCTTTTATTAATAGAAAGCATGGCAGAGAGAGTATCTCCTACCTACACCCAAAGCTAGAGCCAATCATGAAAAACACTTATGGCATCGGCATCTATCAAGAGCAGATGATGAGAATAGCTCAAGATCTAGCCGGATACTCTCTGGCAGAAGCTGACACTTTAAGAAAGGCTATTGGTAAGAAGATCAAGCTCTTGTT
>CAYSNH010000020.1:0-2049 GCA_964432405.1 uncultured Candidatus Saccharibacteria bacterium | reverse complement strand
TTGCTCCGCAGGTAGGATTCGAACCTACAACCTTCTCGTTAACAGCGAGCTGCACTACCATTGTGCTACTGCGGAATGTCTCTATATATTACTGATTTTCTTCAGAAAAATCAAATTCATTTTGGATATAGAAGTTGGAAGGATTCCAAACCATCCAACCACTCTTGAGGCCAGCATCTTCAATGGCTTTTATTTGTTGTTGTATTTTTTCTTTGTCGTAGACAGCGCCCATGTCAAAGTCTTGAATCCAAGGTCTAATGATAGTCTCTTTGTTAACTTCTTTAAGTTGATCTATGCCATATTGAAGAGTTTGAAGAACAACTTGATAAGGATGTTCGGCTGGGTTTTCAAAGCCAAAGTTGCCTGGTCCATAGTGGGAGGGGTAGATCATTGGGGCTATAACATCAAAATGATCAACTAGATCAGTTAGTTTCTGGCCAATGCCCACGTCATGAGTGCGTAGGAAGGCGTAGGCGAAGATATCAAGGGAGATTATTGCTTCCGGGTGGTTTTCCTTGATTTTGCCATTTATGTACTCAACAGCCTCATTAATGACGTCTTTTTTTAGTCTATCGTATTTGTAGAAGGGGTAGACAATGTCATCCACATAGCCATCAGGGAAGCGAACATAATCGAAGTTGATTTCAGCAAAGCCGATATCAAGCGCTTTGTTAGCTACCGCTATATTATAATCCCAGACTTTTTTGTTGCTGGGATCGATGAAGCGATAACTGTCTTTACCCCATAGGCTACCTTCTTCATCTTTTAGGGCGAACTCGGGTCTTTCTTGAGCTAGTTCGTTATCCTGGAAGAGAACGATGCGGGCGATAGGGTAGATGTTTTTATCTCTTAGTCTTTGTACAAGTTTGGCTATTCTTGGGGTGAGGGTAATACCATTGCTTTCTTTTACATTAACCACAGCCGCATTAACATCAGAGTTTTCGATAACATTAATAATATGATTAATTGAGTTAGGTGTTAGTGCGCTGCTAGCAGTGATATAAAAAGCTTTTACTTCTTTAGGAGGAGTGAGGATAGGGAGGTTTTTTCTGGGTAGGTTGGGTACCAGGGCGGTGAGAGGTTTTTTCTTTATTTTTTTAATAGGAACTATCTCTTGAGCTAGGCGAAGAGTGATGTTGTTAGTATTAGAAAGCAGGCCGGCTAGGAGGGTAGCTGAACCAACTATTACTAACAAGATAATGAATTTTTTTATGATAGCAGCATTAAACATCTTTTGTTATACTTTAACATATGTCTGGCACATTTTTTTACCCCTTGGTGATAATAGCGGCTGTTATAGGGTTTTTTCTATCGCTTTATATTCGTAACAAGAAGGCTGGTAAGCAGACTCTAGTTTGTCCTTTGAGGGCGAGTTGTGACGATGTTATTCATAGTGAATATTCTAGGTTTTTTGGTGTTCCAGTGGAGTTGATGGGCTTGGTTTATTATGCGTTAGTAGCTTTGGTTTATGTCGGATTACAGTTTCAACCCGGCTTAATTCCTGATCAGGCTATTTTATGGGTTTTGGGCTTGACCGCTACCGCCCTACTATTCTCCTTATATTTAACGGTTATTCAAGCGATTGTTTTAAAACAATGGTGTAGTTGGTGCTTGGTATCAGCTGGTCTTTGTGCTGCTATTTTTTACGGAGCAATATCTGGCTATACCATAGATGTCTTTACCTTGTTGGCGGAGTATAAGTTTTTAATATTGATTTTTCATAATATTGGCTTCGCTCTTGGTTTGGGAGGGGCGGTGTTAACCGACTTCTTTTTCTTCAAGTTTTTTAAAGATCTTAGAATTAGTGAGGATGAGTCTAAAACTATGAGCATGGTTTCAGAGGTGATTTGGTTTGGTTTAGCTTTGTTGGTGGTTTCAGGCATTGGTTTGTACCTGCCAGAAATGGTTCGTTTGAATGAATCTTCTAAGTTTTTGGTGAAGGTGATTGTGGTGGGAGTGATTATTATTAATGGCATTTTCCTTAATTTAAAGATCTCACCGCAGTTGGTAAATATTTCTTATGGTGTTATTGCTCTGAATCAGGATAAG
>CAYSNH010000019.1:0-2157 GCA_964432405.1 uncultured Candidatus Saccharibacteria bacterium | reverse complement strand
CACGAGAAAGATGTTCTCTATTATCATACATAGTTAACAAGGGTCCAGCAACTTTAAGATTTTTGCCTAGATTATGATTTATCAAATCAATTGTTTCTAAGATCTGCCCCAATCCTTCTAAACCATAATATTCACATTGAACAGGAATGAGGACTTCCTTAGCTGCTGCTAAGCCATTAATGGTTAACAAGCTAACGCTAGGAGGAAGGTCTATGAGAATGTAGTCGTATAAATTAGCAATGGGTTTAAGAAAGTTACTTAAATAATATTCACGATTAGGCTTGTTAAGTAACTCTACAGTAACACCAGCTAAACTAGGGTGAGCAGGAATATAATAGTAGTTGGTAATAGCAGAGGCTTTTGCCAACTCTAAGGCCAAGCGTTGACCCAAGACACCTTCATAAATACTTTTTCCTTCGCTCTCTTTAATATTAAAACCAAGACCAGAGCTAGCGTTAGCTTGAGGATCAAAATCCACCAAAAGAACTTTTTTGCCATTGATGGCGAGATAAGCCCCTACATTGGTAGCGGTGGTAGTTTTCCCTACTCCACCTTTTTGATTACAAACAGCAATAATACGTGTCATCTCTATTTGATTTTACTACTATTTTGTGGCATTTTTCAAACACGCCCGGGTGGCGGAATTGGCAGACGCGCGTGACTCAAAATCACGTGAGAGAAATCTCGTGTGGGTTCGACTCCCACCCCGGGCACAATTAATTTAATAACTATTCATCAGAGCCTTGTTTCAACTCAATAGTCTTACCGTCAAGTATTATCTTAACAACGTAGCCATCGTCACGATCACCATCATCTCCTAATGTAATTAAACCTGAAGCACCTTGCCAATCTTCAACTGATCTAAACCATTCAGCAATTTTATCAGCATCATAACCAACTTCTGTGATAGCATCTCTTATCATTAAAATAGCATCGTGACTTGTTTGAGCATAACTTTGAAAAGGAAGCTCTTCTTTATATTTGAGTTCGTAATCTTTTGCTAATTGCTCAAATTTATTATTACTAATATTAATATTGAGCTCGGTAGTTAAAGCCCCTTCTAATAGCTTGGAATTTTCTTCTATTATTTTTTCATCACTACCAACAACATCAGTAACTAATAATGGTAGCTCCCATTTAAGATCTCGAATTTGCTTAAGAGCCATCTCTATAATAGAAGAGGTCTCAATATTAACGAAGATAGCATCAGACTCTTCTTTTTTGAGCTTAGTTAAAGCGGGACTAAGATCACTAGTCTCCGCAGAAAACTCTTCTTTAACAACCTCTCCGCCCATCAATTCAAAATTACTTTTAAAAGCTTCGAAAATATTAAGGGGACGATCTAACTTCTCCTGAATTACAGCTACCTTCTTCCACTCTTTGTCGTTATAAGCAATTTCAGACAACACAGATCCCTGATCATTATTGCTAGGATAAATTCTGGCAAAATATTTACTAATATTAATTAAGTCGGCACTACTAGACCTAGAAGAGAGAAGAAATATTTTATTTTCCTCAGCAATTGGAACAGCGGCTAAAGATTCGCTATCACAAAATCCACCAATAACAACTTTAATTTTTTCATCACTAGCTAACTTCTGCATTGCGCTAGTAGCAACGCTACTATCACACCCACCGTCTTTATAAATAACTTCTATTTTTTTACCATCAATCCCACCAGTCTCATTAATCTCTTCGACTGCCATGGAGGTAATGTCTTTAACTAACTTCCCTTTGTCAGATGACTCACCAGTAAGGGGAGCTATAAAGCCAATTTTAATCGTACTATCCTCAACTGGAACATTTAATAATTGATAAGATAATACCAAAACAATAAGGGCGACGATTAACCAAAAAATAATTTTTACCGTTCTACTCATATTTAAGACAGATCTTAATTAAGACTTTTTATTTGTCGCTATTATAACAAGCGAAGACAAAAATTCAAGCCATGTTTTAGAGCTGATAATCTCTTGAAATTTATATCCACCCCGATAGGGGCGGTTTTTTTAGCAGGGGTGGAAGGAATCGAACCCTCAGTAACGGTTTTGGAGACCGTTGGTTTACCATTAACCGACACCCCCCTATTTCTTATGTTCGTTGTGAACAATATGCTTACGACACCACCTACAATACTTCTTTAATTCCAACTTTCTT
>CAYSNH010000018.1:0-2515 GCA_964432405.1 uncultured Candidatus Saccharibacteria bacterium | reverse complement strand
GAGCAAATTATTTCAATAAAAAAGACCCTCTCAGCTAAATAGCTTTGAGGGTCTTGGTTTGTGAGATCTACTCCCGTATAACGAGATTCTCTGCAACCGTCTCGTCTCTCTTCTGGTCTTGCGATCGTTGCTTTGCTCTGTCATCAAGAAAGCTGAAGCTTGTCGTTATATTCTTGATGCTTTTTGTCATAAACATCCTTAGTAATACCCCCCTCCCTCCTGTCTTCAGCTCTACTAGCCCCTTTTTCCTACTTAACCGCCACCACATCAAAATTAGACAAATAATCGACCAGCTTTTGAGGCAAGTTCCTGGCTAACCATAAATCAACGGGCTGGGCAATCCTACTCTTTAAAAAAGGCCTCATCCTCAGCCAACTAGGAGGAATAATATTAATAGGCATAAAACTTAAGTTTCTTTCATAAAAAAAGAGCTGTGAATTTGAAAAACCAGTCTCTTCCAAAATCTTTCTAACCTCTTTTTTATAAAAACAGCGAATCGGACCGTTTTTATCTTTTTGACCGATAGAAGCCAGGCTTAGCAAGATAAGCTTCTGATAAAAACCGGCCAAGGTTAAGGAGTTAACAAAACAGCCAGCTATAACCACTCTTCCTCCTGGCTTCAAGACTCGATATATCTCCTGAAGAGATTGCCGAGTTAAATGTTTGGGATTATGTAAAAAAACAGCCGTCACGATGCAATAATCAATAGCATTATCTGGTAAAGGAATTTTAGCAATATCACTTTTAATTAATAAGAGAGGTGGCTTAGAAAAGAATGATTTCTGATGAAGATCAGCAAACTTACTTAACATTACCACTGAACTATCCAAGCCAATCCAGCCCCGAAAAGTGCGCTGCGGAAAAAGATATTTGGCAACTCGACCATAACCACAACCTAAATCTAAAACCAGACCCTGATCGTTAACCAACTCTTCCATTAGCCAAGTGATCAGAGGAGCTGATTTTACTCTCTCATGCTCCTCGTCAGAAACAGCCAGAGCAGCCTGAGTAGAATTAATCCGAGCCAGCTGATCCCAAATGGTTTCCTCTGCCTCATTGTCAGTAAAAAAGCCCGGTGATCGGTATTGAAAACCAGGTTTTAATAAATAAGTCAGATCATTGTCAGTCATTGCCATTTATATTAAAGGTCAATAAAACTTAATACAACCCTCCTCATAAAAATTCAAAAATCGTCCAGTCTGCGGAGCAAATAAAGTAGCCCTTATTCCATAAGGGTTATTTTTATACCAAGGATTGGACGCTCGAACCTATTTGCCACAAGGAACAATTTGTATTATCATATGCGAAGTTTTTTGACTATTCAAAAAGGAGTACTAAATGACACCTTATGTCTGTGAGCTATTACCTCAAAGCGATATTGATTTATTTAAGCAAATTAGACAGGTAGTTCAGTCTTTACCTGATATCGACTTGGGGAAAGATGATGTTAGTGAGCAGGTGCTACTCTCATGCCATATTTTAGGTAGAGCCACCGCGAAGGTTTTTGGACTAAAATATATTGATGGTTATTTCTATCCAAATTATCAACATACTTGGCTTTTGACATCATCCCAAAACATAATTGACGTTTATCCTGTAGCTATGTTTGGCGGACCCGTTTTATTTAATGGAAGATTAGACAAGGACGGACATTGCAGTTATTCGCCGACAAGGTGGTTATATCTTCCAAAGAGCACTCGTAGTATTTCACAAAGACGGTTTAGTAAGCCCTGGTTCAGAAAATCAGTTGAAAAAATCAGAAAGGAATTAGAAGCTATCAAAGCTCGATTAAAATAATCGGGCTTTTTTATTAGATTATCGTCATCAAACAAGTTCTAACTTTGTACAACCCCTGGAGCTAGTGTTTTTCAAAGAAAAAAGACCCTCTCAGCTAACAAATAGCTTTAAGGGTCTTGAATTGTGGCTGTCTTTATCCTCTGCAGCCTCTAAATGGAGGGTACGGGCTTAGGCCCGTGCCCGCCTTTCCTTTTCCAAAAGGCCAACGCCAACAGATAACGGAGGCGTAGCGACCGAGGGTCGGTATCGATTCCCTCTCTCTCATTCCTTCTTATGTCGATGGATAGCGTCCGGACGAAGCATTTCGACCAGAACATCGCGTCCTCCCGACAAGTGAAGGACTTCTCTAGCGTCCTCATTACGTCACGTCCCAGAAACGCGTTCACCTCGAGCACTCTATTAATAGAATCCTCAAAGGACGAACCTCCTTCAGCCGCTTCGATCAGCTCGCACGCACACCGCACGAATTCCGAACTTCCTTGTAATTTCATTCTTACTTCTCCTAAAAAGACTTGCTGATTTCAATGTTCTTGGTTATATATTAGCACAATAATATATATTTGTCAATAATTACCCAAAACTAACAACTTCTCCACATCTTCCTTAAATAACTTCGGATATTCTATAGAATCTACCCATTCAAAAGTTCGAAAATCGTCCAGTCTGCGGAGCAAATTATTTCAATAAAAAGAGCCTCGGCTGGAAAAACCAACCGAGG
>CAYSNH010000017.1:0-2985 GCA_964432405.1 uncultured Candidatus Saccharibacteria bacterium | reverse complement strand
GGTTGATAAAAAAGATTACGAAATTATAAAAAATTAAATCTCCTCTCACAATTAAATAAAAACTTTGGTGTAATTGAAAAATATGAACCTATCTAAGTGGTATACAAGAATAATCGGAGTCTTTTTTGCATTAATAATCATCTCCCTTGCCTCAGATTATCTGCAATTCGGCTTCAGACCCGAAACCATGCATAAAATATTCCACATTATCTTAGGAATAACAGTCGTTTATTTTGGTTGGAATAATAAAAACTGGTGGCACGGCTTCCCTTTGGTCAATGGCTCATTCTTCACCTTTGTTGCTCTCTTCGGCTTCTTGTTTCCTGATTTTGCTAATCTCGACGCCTTCAATACAACCGATACCATTCTTCACTCTATTGTTGGCCTGTCTGGTCTAGTTATTGGAATCAGTAATTATAAGAAACGTTGAAAAGCTACTCATAATATATAATCAATTTAATGATTTGTTAATGTTTTCATTTTCATAAAATAACTTCCCCTTTGTTAAAAAATATGTATAGTTATACATGTGGCAAAAAGACAAACAGGAATTGGTAAAAAACCCAAGTCAAAATCTAAAAAAACAGCTAAGAGACTAGCTATCAAGCAAGAGATGTTAGCTAAACTAGCTGCTAAGAGAGGTAAGTAAAATATCTATGATCGTTTACTTACTAACTTTAACATGCTAAAATCTTTTTAATTATTTAAAAAATGAAACGGTTTATAAAACAAAACTTTATTATAATACTGGCCTTTCTGTTGCCGGTTATCATTTTAGTTGGTATTACTGCATCAGTATATTTACCTTCATTTTTTCTATCTACCGATTATGACTTTATATACTTATCTTGTAGCAGTAATAACTCACGCAATTGTGATAATTATATTAAAGATAGGTATAGAATTACTAATGGCAAAATGGTCATTAATGAGAACAAACTGCCTTTAGATGCTGATAAGGATGGTGTGGCTGATGTAAATATTCATATTTTTTTACACAATGCTAAAAACAATAACAGTCAAGAACTTCTTTTAAAAGAAGTTAAAAAACTATCTCTTAGCGACCTCCTAACTTCACCTGACGGTGTCACTGTCTCAGATGGATATTCTAGGAGAAATTCCGGGGGCTTCTTATTTCCTTTCTTTTATGACGGAGGAGGAAGAGATTATGATTATTATCTTGTAAAAGGAAATAATAGAAAAAAACTCAATCTTATAAATAGTGCTCGTAGAAACTATTACCAAAATAATATTCACTTTATTGGTTGGGTTATACCCAATAGTAACTAGTAATTTTTTAATTAATAACTAATAATTAACTCATGCAATTGCAATCAAGTAAAAAGAAATCTCACTTTTCTGTTACAAAAACGCTTTATGCTATAGGTTCTATTATAGTAATCGTTGGCATTCTATTCTTTGTTCAACAAATTTGGGGTGATATTGGATCTTTTGGTCGCATAGCAATCACCTTAGGACTTGGTCTAGCCATCACTTTTAGTGGTCTTGCTTTATCTAGGGGTCAAGTTGGCCGTTCGATAGACTCAGTATTCTATCTAATAGGTGGTGTATTAATTCCTTCGGGAATTGTTGTGACCACCTTGGAACTGAAGATAACCGACCCCTGGATGCTTGCCTTTACTATCGGCTTAGCTTTCGCATTCTATCTAGTACTTAATTTTGTTGATAAGAATCCTGTTCTAACTCTCTTTTCGATATTTTATGGAACATCAACCTCTTATTTAACCCTTAATGCTGCCGGTCAAAATCTAGATAGCAGGCTACTTTATGATCTGCGTCATTACTTAACCATAGCTATTGGTGCAAGCTACCTTTTATTAGCTCACTCTTTTGCTTCTACGTGGAACAAAAAATTGGTTAGTTTTCTTCGCTTCTTTGGTGTACTAGGTATCTTAATAAGCGCATTCCTATTACAGAACTATGATTCTCTTTTTTCGATCTTTTCCTACTCCTTGGTTATAGCTGGACTATTCTTCCTAGCAGCCTATATGAAAAGCCGAATTATTTTAATACTCAGCTCCCTCTTCCTTATCGCCCACATTTGGAACATAACCAGAAGATACTTTGCGGATTCGATTGGCTGGCCTTTAACCCTCATTATTATGGGACTTATTGTCATCGGTATTGGTTTTATTTCGGTAACTATCAATAAGAAATATATCGAAAAAAAGAGCTCTCAATAACACCTACTCATTCAAATAAAAAACCCTCTAGCTAAACAGCTAGGGGTTTTTGGTTTCAAGATAATGATCAGTCACTTTCCGACTTCCAACTTCTCATTATGCAAGAAGATAGAAGTGCCTTCTGACAATCTTTTAGACCTCGAACATTGTAAAGGTTAGCCTTGCAAAGACTATCCTCTTCAAAAACAGCATCATCAAGGTTCGCTTCCGTGAAATTAGCTCCGGTGAAATTAGCTCCGGACAACATAGCCCCTGAAAGATCGACTCCTTGAAAATCAGCGCCAGTAAGGTCTGCCCCACAAAGGTCAGCCTCTCGCATACAAGATTCTCGTAAATAAGCTCCGCTGAGACAAGCTTCGTAGAGATCTGCCTCTGAAAGATCAACCTTAAAAAGACTCGACCCCCAAAGCTCTGCTTCACGAAAGTTGACGCCTGAAAGATTCAATTCTCCTAGGTCTATTGTTGATAAATCAAAATTCTCTGAAGGTCTCACCTCATTGAATTCTGCAATCTTTCCTCGTTTGAGGAGAGTGATTAGCTCTTCCTTTGAGACTCTGATTTTAGATTCTGATAAATCTGCCATTTTATTCCTCCTTTGTTTAAATGGCTAAGTTGTTAACGTTCTGTCCCTATATATTGGCATGACAATTGAATTTTGTCAATTTTATATTAATTAAAATATAAAAATCCCAGACCTGTTAAGTGCTGGGATTTCTTATTATCTCTCTCTTACAACCCTAAAAGATCGTTATCAATAGCATCAAGGGCCGCATCAAGATCA
>CAYSNH010000016.1:0-3342 GCA_964432405.1 uncultured Candidatus Saccharibacteria bacterium | reverse complement strand
TGCAATTTCTCTACAATTTGTTAGATAATTTGTACTTTGATTTAATGGAACAGGTTGTACGGGATAAAAAGTGGTGGCAGCTGATTAGTGTCGCTCGGCTTTTTCAATACCTACCTTTCATTGATTTGGTTTTTGGATCAGGTTCTTTGGTTTTGGGCAGGGTTCGTCAGGAGTCTGATCTAGATGTTTTGACGGCGGCTCGATCGGGTCGGCTGTATATTGCTCGATTTTTTTGCTTATTAACTTTTGGTTTGTTAGGTAAGAGGACTCACATGGATAGATTGAATGAAGGGCTTTGTTTCAATCATATTTTGACCAAAGAGGTTTTTCGATTGCCAGAACCACGCTATGAATATGACCGTCTTTTATATAATAATCTGGTCCCTATTTATGGTTCAGAGGTTTTAATTAATGAGTTCTATCAGGTCAATAATGATTGGTTAGGAGAGGTTAGGAGGTTTGAAGATGATTTACGTTATTATAATGAAGTTCATTTTTTAAAGAGAGGGGTTGAGGCTTTATTGAGTGGTAAGTTGGGTGATTGGTTGGAAGGTGTTTTAATGAAAATTCAGCTGAGGAAGATTAAGCGAAGTATTGTTAGATATAGTAATGAAGACTCCATTGTGTGTTGTAATGAGAAAGAAGTTAAGTTATGGTTTAATCCTAATAACTTGTCAGTCAAATAAGGATAACAAGGATGGCCAAAGAAAAACCGAAGATCGTTCCCAAAGGTTGGGGATGTGAGATTTGGATTGTTAACAAGGAAGCCTATTGTGGCAAGATCTTGTACTTTGAAAAAGGAAAAAGATGTAGTTGGCATTATCACAAACTGAAAGATGAGACTTTTTACATCCAAAGTGGGAAGTTGGAAGTTTCTTTTAGTCGTCGTGATGAGATTGAGATGGCCGAAAAGATCGTTTTAGAACCTGGCGATGTTTTTCATGTGCCAATTGGCACTAGGCATCAGATGTTAGGTTTAGAAGATACTCATATGTTTGAGTTTTCTACTCAACACTTTGATAGTGATTCACATCGTCTTATTAAAGGCGATTAGTATTATAGCCGGACCCCCTGTCAACCATGACCCAAGATTAGTAGGTAGAGGACTTGAGGATTGCTGCCGCTCAATTTCTCGATGACCTCCTTATTAATTTGAGTTGACAGGGGGTCTTTTTTTACTTAAAATCTACCCCATGATGAATATAAAACCTTTAAATGGCAATCTTTTCTTAGAACCTATCGATGAAGAAAAAACTACCGAGTCTGGTATTGTCCTTCCAGACACCGCTGAGAAGCAAAGGCCGGTGAGAGGCAAGGTGATTGCTGCTGGTCCTGGTAATAAAAATGATCAGGGGCAGGTTATCCCTATGACCGTTAAGGTGGGAGACGTGGTCTTCTTCAAGCAATACGGTCCAGATGAAGTTGAGGTAAATGATAAAAGATATTTAGTTGTTTCAGAGTCGGATATTTTAGCAATTATTGAATAATTATATGGCAAAACAAATTTTATTTAATGAAAAAGCTCGACTAGCACTTCAGAAAGGAGTGGATCAGTTAGCTAACGCAGTTAAGGTGACCTTGGGTCCTCGAGGTAGAGCGGTGGTTTTGGAAAAGAGTTATGGCTCACCCACTATTACTCATGATGGTGTAACGATTGCAAAAGAGATTGAGTTGGAGGATAAGATTGAGAATATTGGAGCAGAATTAGTGAAAGAGGTTTCATCCAAGACGGGTGATAATGCGGGCGATGGTACGACTACCGCCACCGTATTAGCTCAGAAGTTTATTAATGAAGGTATTAAAAGAGTGGCGGCTGGTATTAGTCCTATTACCTTAAGAGAGGGTGTTGATAAGGCTAAGGTCGTGGTTTTAGATTCTTTAAAGGAGTCGGCTCAACCAACTGATAATACTGAGAAGATTGCTCAAGTAGCTACAATCTCTTCTCGTGATCCAGAGGTGGGTAAGATGATTGCTGAGGTGATTGGAAAGGTGGGAAATGATGGCGTGGTAACTGTTGAGCAGTCTAATACACTGGGTATTTCTAAGGAGGTGGTAGAAGGCCTTCAGTTTGATCGTGGTTATATTTCTCCTTATATGATGAGTAATCCGGAGCGAATGGAAGCGATTTTGGAAGAACCTTATATTTTAGTAACTGATAAGAAGATTTCTGCTGTTAGTGATCTAGTTCCTTTGTTAGAAAAAGTAGTGCAGAGTGGGAAAAAGGATATGGTTATTATTGCTGATGATGTTGAGGGTGAGGCGTTAGCTACTTTAGTGGTTAACAAGCTTAGAGGAACCTTTAATGTTTTAGCTGTTAAGGCACCTGGTTTTGGTGATCGACGCAAAGAACTCCTGCAAGATATTGCAGCTGTTACAGGCGCTGACTTTATTTCTGAGGAGGTAGGTAAGAAATTAGAAGGTTTGGAATTAGGGGTCTTGGGTAGAGCTCATCGAGTGGTGGCTACCAAAGACAATACTACTATCGTTGGTGGTAAAGGGGAGAAGGTCCAGATTGATAATAGAATTAGTCAGATAAAGGCTCAGTTAGAATCTGCTACATCTGAATTTGAGAAAGAGAAGTTGCAAGAAAGGCTTGGTAAGTTGTCTGGCGGGGTGGCTGTTATTAAGGTGGGAGCGGTAACTGAAGTAGAGCAAAAAGAGGCTCAGCATCGAGTTGAGGATGCTGTAGCGGCTACTAAGGCGGCTATTGAGAGCGGTATTGTTGCTGGTGGAGGCGTGGCTTTAGTTCGAGCTGCTCAGGCAGTGAAGAAGCTAATGAACGGCTTTAATAAGAGCTCTACAGAAGACTTAGGTCGTTTAGCGGGGGCTCAAATTGTTTATGATGGTTTAATTACACCAATCAAACAGATTGCTGAGAATGCTGGTCATGATTCTGGCGTGGTTTTGGATCGAGTTATGCGACAGACCGATGATTATGGCTTTAATGCTTTAACTGGTACTTATGGCAAGTTATTTGAGTTGGGAATCATTGATCCTCACAAAGTGGTGCGTAGTGCTTTTGAGAATGCTATTTCTATAGCATCGCTTTTCATCATTACCGAAACGGTAGTGGCGGATATTCCAGTTAAGGATGATAAGCCAGCACCTGGCCCTCAGATGCCACCAGGAATGGGCATGGGCGGTTTCTAAGGAGATAAGAAAGAGGCGGTTATACTGCCTCTTTTTATTTTGAGTTATACTTAAAACATGGGTGATTATTATGGTCTAAATTTCTTTACTAAAGCAGCACTAGTTTCGGTTTTTGTTTTGGCAATCGTATTTATGGTTATGGGAACTTTTTTTGGCGAACAGGGTCCAGGGCAGGTTTTGTTTGCTGAGGAG
>CAYSNH010000015.1:0-3401 GCA_964432405.1 uncultured Candidatus Saccharibacteria bacterium | reverse complement strand
CAGGAGGCTCAGGAGGCTCAGGAGGCTCAGGAGGCTCAGGAGGCTCAGGAGGCTCAGGAGGCTCTGGAGGTTCTGGAGGTGATGATACTGGCTCAGGTGATGGTACCGGCCCTGGAGGTGACACCGGATTTTAATGTACAATAAATAATAAGACATGGAACAAAACAACACTCAAAAATTATTTGGCGCTCTAGCAGTAGTTTTATTAATCCTCACATTCTTTTTATGGCGACAAAACAACGCCCTAAAGACACAACTAGAAACCGCTTTAACAAATCAAAAAACTACTCCTGTAGTAAAGAAGGAGGTCAAATCTACCGCTCCAAAACCAGCATACAAACCCTCAACTAGAAAAGCCTCCGCTGAAACTCAAAGACAACAACCCGCTAGCAGTAATCAAGAGATTAATGAACTTCAAAAAATGCTAGGAGAGCTTATACAGCTTCAGAAAGGATTGGAGTAAACTATCCGTGACGAAAAACGATCACATCCCCATCCTGAACCTCATATTCCTTTCCCTCTAATTTAATCCACCCTTTACTTTTAGCCGATTGCCAACTCCCCGCTTCTAAAAGCTTATCAGTATTAATAATCTCGGCTTTAATAAATTTATCCTCAAAATCACCATGAATAGCTCCTCCTGCCTGAGGGGCTAAAGAGTTTCTTTTAATAGTCCATGCTCGAGTTTCATCTTTGCCGGTTGTAAAAAAGCTAATCAATCCTAACACTTCATAAGCTTTACTTATCAACCCTTCCAAATCAGGCTTTTCTTTTAAATCAACCACCACATAATCAAAACTCATTTCAATAATTTTTTTCTTCAATTCCTCACTAACATCACTCTCCTCACCATTCAATAAATAAATCTGCTTTTTAGCAGTCAATAATTGCATGTTGTGAACATTAGGGTCTTCTGCTAGATCAGTAAGTAAGCGCCCTGCTAATAATAGTTCCTTAGCCTTCTCTAAAGAAGCTTGTTCTTTCAAAGCCTCTTTATTATTCCCTCTCACTTCTTTAGATAAACTTTCTAATCTTTTTTCTACCGTTTCCAAATCCTTCATTATTAACTCAGTATTAATAATCTCCATATCTCTCAATGGATCAACCTTCTCCTCAACGTGAATAATATTATCATCAGCAAAACATCGAAGAACCATCACAATCGCGTTAGTTGCCCTAATTTGGGCCAAAAACTTGTTTCCTAGACCTTCTCCCTTATTTGCTCCTTTAACAAGCCCTGCGATATCATAGAACTCGATTATTGCCGGAATCTGCTCCTCACTCTCCTCTTGTTTAGCTAACTTGGCTAGTCTTTCATCAGGAACGGAAACTATACCCACATTGGGGTCGATAGTACAAAACGGGTAATTAGCAGCATTAATACCTTTATTAGTTAAGTGATTGAATAAAGTAGACTTACCTACATTAGGCAAACCAACAATTCCTAGTGATAATTTCATAAATTATTATTTTAAACTGAAAGCCAGAATCTATTTAGACATCATTATAACACAAAAAAATAAAAAGTCTCTAGTTTGATGTCTTTATTATTTATAATAAAGTCTGTTCTTCACCCTCAGGTCGAAGTAAGATATCTTCTCTAAATCAAAATCATCTTGAGCTATTAACTTATCTAACGCCTTTATATTAATAATCGCATCAAAACGAAGACTCAGATAGACCTTAAAGCCTCCAGCGGTTTCAGCAATCACTTCCTCTTTACGACGATCAATAACAAACTTATATACCGAAAAATCTCTGACTATACTAGAACTAATAATAGTTTTCATATTAGCCCAAAACTTATCAGACAAACCTCTTTTACCAAGCTGAATATTAACCTTCTCTCCTTTCTCTTCTATTAAAATAATCAAACTACCTTCTGGCTTAGGAGCTTTTTCAAATAACAAGCTACGATTATCAAACCACCAACATTGCTGCTCAACATCAGAACTGCTGCACCAAACCCCTAATGCCTCTCTCTCCTGAACATTGATACTTATCTTCCGATCAATAAGACTTTTCTTAATTTGTAACTTAGCTACCAAAGGAAAATTACTAACCACTAACGCTCCCTTGGGCCATAAAAGAAAATTATTCGAAACAAATTTCTCTTTCAATCCATCCTTAATCTGTTCCTCAGTTAACTTCTTCAACCCCCTAATCTCAATCGCCTGCACCTGCCAGAAAGAAGAGAAAAAGAGCCAGTATACCAACCCACCCCCTACAACCACCAAAATAAATAATGGGAGGAGTAGACGGGTTTTTCTTACTTTTCTTTTGTTAGGGGGTAGATAAGGATCCATTAAATAACGTTTTTTTGAATTAAAGGATTGATCCTGGTTAACACCTCATAGTGAATAGTATTTAATTTTTCTGCCAACTCTTCTACTTGCAATTGATCACCAATCAAAGTCACTCGATCACCAACCTGACAATCAATACCACTCACATCAATCGTGGTTAGATCCATAGAAACCCTACCCATTATTTTAGCTCGCTGACCATTAACCAATACCTCTCCTTGACGAGACAAGCCAATATCCACACCGTGCCAATAGCCGATAGGACAAATAGCAATTCGCCCATCTTGTGCCATCTTCTCTGTCCCGTCATAACCGATAGCTGCCCCCTCACCAACCGACTTTACCTCACTGATAATAGTGTGCCAGGAGAGAACGGGTTTCAGATCTAATTTATGTTCATTTATTAAATCAGCCGTTGGCCACAATCCATAAAGCCCAATACCAATGCGAACCGCATCTAAGTGAGTATTATAATTAGCCAAAGTGGCGGCTGTAGCGGCACTATGTTTAATAATGTTAGAAAAGCCCTTTGCCGCCAATATAGCTAGGGCCTTTTCATATTCCGCTAACTGCTGATCAATCGCTTTAAAAGAAGCGTAGTGGGTGTAGACTCCTTGAAGGTTAAGATCATTGTCTTTAATTAACTGACAAGTCGTTTCCAAGTCTTTGAGATAAAACCCTTGTCGATGCATTCCTGAATCTATTTTTAGATGAAAAGCCACCTTAGACTTAACATCGATTAAGTGTCGTAAAATGTCATGGGAAGAGATGGTGATGGTAATATCATGGCCTTCAGCCACCTTAAAAAGATCGGGCATAGTTGGCCCTAAAACCAATACAGGTTGTTTAATATTGGCTTTTCGTAAAGCTAGTGCCTCTGGCACACTATCAACACAAAAACCATCCACGCCAAACTCAACCGCTAAAGCAGAAAAGTTATTTAAACCATGACCGTAGGCATTAGACTTCACCACCGCCCACAACTGGGTCTCTTTTTTTAAAATAGAACGAAAGCTATTTATATTATTTTTAATGGCTGAGGTATCTATCTCCAACCAAGTTTTATACTTGTTAGACATAATATATTTGATAAGT
>CAYSNH010000014.1:0-3880 GCA_964432405.1 uncultured Candidatus Saccharibacteria bacterium | reverse complement strand
GGTAGTGCCTTTGCCTTTGGTGCCAGTGATACCAATGATCTTGGCGGGGCAGAGATTGAAGAAAAGCTCGGTAGGGCTGGTAATGTTTTTATGTTTTTTAACTAAGTGATAAGGAACACCAGGAGAGCGAAAAACCTGATCATATTCTTTTATATTATTTAAATATTTCTTTCCCAAGACAGGAGTTACCCCTTTAGGGATCTTGAGCTTAGTATCTTGATCTAAAATAAAAAACTCCGCCTTTTTATAGGAGGGTTGTTTCTTGAGAAATTTGTATAGGGATTGGCCTTCTCGGCTGAATCCTAGGATGGCAATTTTCATTGTGCCAGGGGTGAGACTCGAACTCACGACCTGCGGGTTATGATTCCGCCGCTCTAACCAGCTGAGCTACCCTGGCTTAACTCTTCCTAATATACAACGTTTAGGGGTTTTTAGCAATGAATTTAGCTATTACTAATAACTGTTAATAACTACAATACCCCCCCTTTTTTATATATAAGGTATAATTAATAAAAGAATTATTTATGGCAAATAAATCTCAGCAAAATAACCGCCGATTTATTTTAGTAGCAATTTTTATTTTGTTAGTTGTTTTACTGTTGGATAGCAATTTTTTAGTTAGAGGAATGGATTTTGATGATGGAGAAGAAAAAACTGCCAAACAATATAGCGAAGAGTTTAAAAAAAACTTGGAAAAAATCAAGGATAAAAGAGAGAAAAGCGATCAAGAAGCGGTTGAAGAGCTTCTCGAAAAAATTAGAAAAGAAAGCAAGGAGCTAAAAGAATCAGGTAAAAAACTTGATAGAAGAATAGATGAAAGGAAAGATCGATTTGGATTTGTTGAAGATAGTATAGGAAACTTTCTTGTAGGTTCAGTAGGATTCAACCTGAGAGCCAAGTTTTTGGACTTGATAATGAATCAGACAATGTTACTTAGTTCTTTGTTTGATCCAGAAGAAAATGTTTTTAAAAAGTATCCAGATAATATAACTTTTGTACATGTAGATACTGAAGCTTATGAGAAATCTGAAACTGGTGGACTACGACCGATTACTGACAGCATCGCTTGGATTGACTTTAAGAAGTTTGAAGGAAAAGAAGTAAGGGCGATTACTTTGTGTGAAAAAATTCCTAAGAAGGGAGGAAGTAGATGTTGGATTGATTACCCAGCAGAATCAATTACAGTAAAGTCGAATAAACCTAATGATATATATGATGATGAATACAAGATAGGAGACGATTTGAAGGGAGTTATAAATGAAGAGGTGGCTCATATTTTATTGCCATACTTTTTGGCTGGTAGAATACCAAAACTTAATTGGAATGAAGTTTACATTCCTCACTGGCTTAATGAGGGTATTGCTAATCAATTTCAATCAGACGGCATAATAAAGGATCATATTGAAAGAATGAAAGTTATAATGAAGGGGGGAGGTTCTTTTGCTTCGGCAAGACAAGTTCTTACGAAAATGCCGATGGGGGCCAAAGCTGTATATGATCAAGGCTCTTACGCCTTAGGATATCATTTTGTAATTTTTTTTGTGGACGATAAAAAAAACAAAGGTTTAGGAATGAATCTGAGTGATATTTTAGATTTGATAGTTGCGTATTATAAATTTAATCCAAATCATGGAGGTGATTTTTCAAATATAACAGCTTGGAATTCTGCTATAAATGATTTTCTGAAAATAAAAGGGGGTATGGCAGAAATGGATAAAAAATTTAAAGATTGGCTCCAAGAAAAATATAAATAAATAATTTATAAATTTAGCAATAATTAAAAAAGACCCTTTAGTGGGGCCTTTTTCTTTGAATAATTGTTGCGGGTGAAGGAATCGAACCTCCTGCCTCCGGATTATGAGCCCGGCGTGCATCCATTACACTTACCCGCGTCACTATTATACCCTAAATATCTGAAAATGCAATGCCGTATCCTTCTTTGTTCTTTTTAGTTAAAATAAAGATATGGTTAATCTAGGTATTTCCTTACCAATAATTCTTTCGATTTTATTCTTATTAGTTTTTATGGGCGGGGGCATTTTCCTTTGGGTTCTTAGTTATCACTTTAAGAAGTTTGGTTTACCAGGTGATAAGAGGGGTCGGTGGTTTGTATCCACTTACGTCCTCCTTTATCTACTTCTATCCATTTTTGGTCTATTAATAATCTACACCTTTATTTTTTAATCAACATGGCTTTTCAACTTCGTCCTAGTGAAAAAGTATTATTAATCCAACGGCGTCATTGGTTTACCGTTTTTGTTGAATTTCTTTGGATCGCTCTGTTAGCAATCTTAGTGCCTTTAGTAGTTTTCTGGCTACAGATCTCTTCTGAAATACTTCCAGTCTTATTTGATGAATGGATGATAGTGCTGTTGTTAGTAATGTATTATCAATTAGTACTTATCATCTCCTTCACGTTCTTAGCAGACTATTATCTAGACATCTGGGTAGTTACAGACCAACGTTTGATAAGAATAGAGTTAAGAGGCTTTTTTAACAGATTAGTGACCACCATGAATCTTAATCGCATCCAGGATGTTAAAGTCTCTACCAAAGGCTTTTTTGCTACTTTATTCACCTATGGAGACATTAAAATACAGACAGCTGGTACCGAAGCCGAATTTGTTTTTTTTCATACACCAAAACCTCAGGAGACTAAAAACTTGATCTATAAAGCTCTTAATCGGCGGGTTAAATAGAAGTCTTGACAAAATAATCTATTTCAGCTATAATAGGGCCAGTTCTTAAGAAAAGCCAGCTTTCAGCTGGACTTAACAAAGGAAAGGAAGGAAGAGTTTATGAATGACAAGAAGATGGTCGTGATCATCGTTTTGGCTGTGCTCGTGGCGTGGTTGGGATTCGAGGCCTACTACAATAACTCAGATTCGTCTGAGTCGCAGAAGGCTGTCGCTCCTGCTCCCGCTCCCGTCACTCCGGAAACCCTCAACATCCATGTGGATGAAGAGGGGAAGGTTACCGGAGGCATGACGTTTCAGGGTCAAGTTAACCCTGAGCAGCTCCGAAGCCGGCTTTTCGGAGATGTCCTTAACAGGCTCTCCGAAGAGCAGCAGGCACCGCCTGTGCAGGAATTGCCTGCGCAGGAAGAGGTTCCTATGTGGAGAGACAGGGGAGCGCCGCAGGTGCAACCTGTACCGCAGGTGCAACCTGTACCGCAGGTGCAACCTGTACCGCAGGCTCAACCTGTGCCGCAGGTACAACCCGTGCCTCAACAGGCACAACCTGTGCCTCAGAGGCAGCCTCGGACTGTTCCGAGTAGGGGGAGGATAGTCTACTACTATCATTACCCTCACCCACAGCCTCGTCGATGATTTTGGACTTGGCTTCCGCCACCCGTGTGGTGGTGAATCCTTTCGCCACTCGCATGAGTGGCAACTCTTAAACCCATGGTTGTTTTCAACCGTGGGTTTATTTTTTATCAGTCACTGGTATAATTTTAATAATGAATCTTAAAGAGCTTAAGGAAGAGGCTAGGCAGGCACTCGAAGATATTTCTGATCCTAAATATTTAGAATCTTTACGTATTAAATATTTGGGTCGTAAAGGAGAGGTTACTCAAATACTACGCTCTTTATCCAAAAAATCTTTAGCTGAGAGAAAGAAGGTTGGTAAGGAGGCCAATCAACTTAAGCAGGAGCTTAATCATTTATTTAATAAAAAACTTGAAGAACTAAAGATGGCTAGTGATCAACAGGTTGGTTTAGATATCACTCAACCAGGGGCTCGAGTTAAGATCGGTCATCTTCATCCTCTGACTCAGGTAGAAAATCAAATCAGAAAAATATTTCAGGATCTTAATTTTTCCGTCTTAGAAGGACCAGAGGTTGAGAGTTCACATAATAACTTTGACGCTTTGAACATT
>CAYSNH010000013.1:0-4296 GCA_964432405.1 uncultured Candidatus Saccharibacteria bacterium | reverse complement strand
GAAGACCTGGTTCTAGCTGATGCTAAGAATGCTTTGGATATAGCGGGAATTAAGGGTGGGCAGAAAGCGGAGATAGATGGTAATACGAAAAATATTCTTTTGACGGCTGGCAACTTTGATGGAGTTAGTGTTTACAGAACTTCTCGTAAGATTAATTTGGTGACTGACGCCTCAACTCGTTTTGCTCATCATATCAGTCCAGAGCTGATAGATTTGGGGGTTGGTCGAGCAGCGGAGCTGATTAAAGAGGTTTGCAAGGCTAAGGTAGGGACCTTGATCGATGTTTATAATGAAAAACAAAAACTCGTAATATTAAAATTCAATATTGATAAATTTAACCAATTATCTGGTCTTCACTTGAAAGAAGATCAGGCTCTAGCATCTTTAAAGAGGCTAGGCTTTTTTGTTGAGGGGCAGCAGGTAACTAGTCCTATGGTTAGAACCGACATCGAGATATTTGAGGATCTGGTAGAAGAGGTCACCCGACTACACGGTTATGACAATCTAGAGGCCAAAGCTCCTCATCTAGTCTTGCGTGCTTCTGAGCACGAAGACCAAATTAAATTAAAAGAAGGAGTTCGTAACATTTTGACTGGTTTCAATATGGATGAGGTATATAACTATTCTTTCGTTCCAGAGCATTTTGATGAAGAAGCACCTCAACTAAAGAACCCTATCAGCAACCAGCTAAATAGTTTGCGCTCTTCCCTGGTTTTTAATCTAGATAAAAATATTCAAGATAACCTTCGCTTTTTCAATAGAGTGGCTATTTTTGAGATTGGAAAAACCTTCTATAAAGAAAAGAAGACCATTAAAGAGCGTCTAATGTTAGGCATGGCTATTGGTGATGCTAAGCAAGTAACTTTCTTTGAGCTTAAAGGCTTGGTGAGTGAGCTATTGTCGCGTCTTGGTTTGGTAGATTATTTTATGAAAGAAGAAAAGCCTGATCGCTTGAGAATAGAATCCGAACATCACGTCCTAGGTTACGTCTACCTACAAAACAAAGGCCAAGTATCTTTTGCAGAGCTAGATTTAGATAGTTTGCTACCCCTACTTCAAGGAGAGATGTCTTATACTCCTCTTTCTAAGTATCCGGCTATCATGAGAGATGTTTCTCTTCTAGTTCCTCAAGAGATTCGTTTCGCTACTATTCTTTCTTTAATTCAGAAAACAGCCTCTAAAAATCTTCAGGATGTTGATCTCATAGATTTTTATGAAGACAAGAAGTTTTCTAAAGGTAATCGTAGCTTGACTCTCCGATTAGTTTTTCTAGCTAGAAACAAAACCTTAACCGATAAAGAGGTCGATCGGGAGATGAATAAGATTAACGACATCCTGGTTAATGAGTTGGGTGTGGATATCAGATAATGGTATAATAAAAGCATGTTGAATAAAGCTGATGAAAGCGCTTTGGGACTATGGACTTTAACCATTTTGTTATTAACCACAGCTATTATTACTGCTGGCATACAAGCTGAGAGTCCTCTTATTCAAGCGGCTGAATCTGATAATATAGTCATTTTTTCTTGTGGTAACAACACTCCTACAACCGGCGGCTATGGTAACAGGCTTGTAGGTCAGGGGATTGACGTGGGTTGTTTTGATTCTCTTGGCAATAAAGTGCTTGAGGGCGCTGCTAATCTTAACGCTTGTCGCAATCTAGTTTGCGAATAATAATCTTTCTTTTATACTAGGAAATAGAACCTTGTCCCAGTCTCTTTATGAAAAGAGGAGTTTTGAATGGATAGAAGTTACAGTTTTTTGAGTGATTCAACAGCTCCTTTGCGTGTTGTTAGTAACTCAGAAAAAGGTGAGGCAGGTGGCTATACCGATTACCTGCCCCTCCATGAATTGCAAGAGCGTCTTGTTGAAGTTAAGCAAGAGTTAATAAAAGTTCAGGCAGAATTGCAATCCTTTGATGATAATGCTTTTAGGAATAGGCTTTTAAAGCGCATAGAAAACAATGGTCGCCACAGACGTTACGGAAAAGAAGAAGTCCCAACGTATGATCAGCTCCGAGAAGAAGAGGAGGTAATAGGTCGCATTGCCAAATTAATACGACAGGAGGTGATTTTATCTAGCAGGGAAGAGACGATCATTAACTGTATTAATAGAATAGAGAGAAATATTGGATAAAAATGGAGCAATTAATAGCTCCTTCAGGCCCTTTTTTTGAGGGGCTTTTTACTTTACGAACCCTTATTTTTTTGTTAAAATGAAGGTACTTAAAGATGCCTGAAAAAAATAAAAAAACTAAAGAGTCTAGTTATTCAGCTAAAGACATTTATGTTCTAGAAGGTCTAGATCCAGTTCGAAAACGACCGGGTATGTACATTGGTTCTACCGGAACCGATGGACTTCATCACCTTATTTGGGAGGTTGTGGATAACTCTATAGACGAAGCTCTTGCTGGTTATGCTGACACTATCACTATTGAGCTTTTACCTGATAACCTAGTTTCTGTTTCTGATAACGGACGAGGTATTCCGGTTGAAAAACATAAGCAGACTGGTAAGTCGGCTTTGGAAACTGTTATGACTACCCTACACGCGGGTGGTAAGTTTGGTGGCGACTCATACAAGATATCCGGTGGTTTACACGGTGTGGGAGTTTCGGTAGTTAATGCCCTATCCACTAATGTGCGGGTTGAAGTTTCTCGAGGTGGTGATGTTTACTCTCAAGAATATGAGCGCGGCATTCCTAAAAAAGATGTTAAAAAGATTGGTAAGAGCAAGACTTCAGGCACCAAAGTCACCTTTCAGGCTGATGGAGAGATATTTTCAGAATTAGAATATAATAGAAAGAAGATTCTTGATCACCTACGCCAACAGGCCTATCTAACCAAGGGTATTAAGATAGAGGTGATTGATAAGAGAAAAGAGGAGGAGCTTTACCACGCCTTTTATTTTGATAATGGTATTAAATCTTTTATTAATCACCTTAGTGCCGAAGAAGCTCCTTTGCAGATGGAGACTTTTTATGTTGATAAACAATCTACAGAAGAAATACAGGTAGAAGTGGCTTTTAAATATAGTAAGGATCTAGAAGCTAAGGAGTTAAGCTTTGCTAACAATATTTATACTCCAGATGGCGGTATGCATTTGACCGGCTTCCGATCAGCCCTTACCAGAGTTATCAATGATTATGGGCGAAATCATAATTATTTTAAGGCTTCAGAAAACAATCTCACCGGTGACGATGTTCGAGAAGGATTAATAGTTATCGTTTCCGTTAAGCTTTTTGAACCTCAGTTTGAGGGTCAGACCAAGGCTAAGTTGGGTAATCCAGAAGCTCGAACCGCTGTTGAGAGTATTGTTGGTGAATCTTTAAAAGAATTCTTAGAAAGAAACTCTAGTGAAGCTCGGCGTATTTTAGAAAAGTGCATGATTGCTGCTAAAGCAAGAAAAGCTGCTAAGGCTGCTAAAGAAACCGTTATGCGCAAGGGAATGCTTGAGGGTTTAAGTTTGCCAGGTAAGTTAGCCGACTGTTCTAGTCGTAAGCCAGAGATATCAGAGCTCTTTATCGTTGAGGGTGACTCGGCTGGTGGTTCAAGTAAAATGGGTCGGGATCGTAGGACTCAAGCCATCTTGCCTTTAAAGGGTAAGATTTTAAATGTAGAAAAAGCTCGTCTAGATAAGATGTTAGTTAATCAGGAGATCAAATCATTGGTAGTCGCTTTAGGTACTGCTATCGCTGAATCTTTTGATCTTTCTAAAATTAGATATCATAAGGTTGTTATTATGACAGATGCCGATGTTGATGGTGCTCACATCAGAACCTTGCTATTAACACTCTTTTATCGTTATTTCCCAGAAATAGTGAATAATGGCTATTTGTATATCGCTCAACCCCCTCTTTATCAAGTTAGTAAAGGGCGAGAGTCTGTTTATGCGTATAATGATGCAGAAAAGGACGCATTAGTGAAGAGGATGGGTAAAGGTGATGATGGGAAAGGTGTTAATATTCAGCGTTATAAGGGTCTAGGAGAGATGAACCCAGATCAGCTATGGGACACCACTCTTAATCCAGAGCACAGATCAATGAAGCGGGTAACTGTTGCTGATGCTCAAGAAGCTGATAGATTGTTTGACATTCTTATGGGCAGCGTAGTGGCGCCACGTAAGCACTTTATTCAAACTCATGCTCTTAACGTTAAAAACCTTGACATTTAAGGAAAAAAGTAGATAATTGAACTGCTATGCAACGTCTTAATTTTTTCATTCATGAATCAAGACAAGAATTCAAAAGAGTTAATTGGCCAACCTATAATGAGACGACTCGTCTAACTATAGTGGT
>CAYSNH010000012.1:0-4465 GCA_964432405.1 uncultured Candidatus Saccharibacteria bacterium | reverse complement strand
GGCGGGGGGGAACCTTGGTGGGGCATACCTTCATGGGGCGTACCTTACTGGGGGGAACCTTACTGGGGCGAACCTTACTGGGGCGAACTTTTGGGGAGTGAAAGGTCTTTCCGAAGAACAGCATTGTCTAATCGTCCAAAGCTTTAAAAAAAGTTGGGAATGAGGACTTAACGATCAGCTACCCCCCCAGCCATTTGGCTGGGGTTTTTTAATCAAGTTTTTTCTATAATATTAGCAATCCCACTAAAGACGCTACCAAACTTAATAAAGTTGCTAAACAAGATACTGCTCTATGAAACTCATATATTATTCAAAACATAAAAAACACCCGGAAGGGAAGAAAAATCTTTTTATTGTGCTTGGTAGCTCACACCCCATAATGCAAAAACCTCCCTTTTATCTAATTAAAATACTTGGCGGAAGAATCCTTAAATAATATAAAAATACCAATAGCAGATAATAAAACATCGCCCAATCTCATAGTTGATATAATTGGATTAATTGATAAATAAACTAGAATCTCTCCAACAGCCGATGTAACACCAATAATGAAGAGTGTGAGATAGACTACTCTAGCCCAATCTTTTCCCTTACCGATCTTATAAATCACCCAAGCCATCAATAGTATGATTGGGAGTGAGATGATGAGTAAGCCCATTACCTTTTCTGGATCATCTTTCATTGTCGCCATCAACGTAATCACTTTTGCAACCCCTAGAGCTAAAGAAGCCCATAACAATATAACGGCTGTTGATAACTGTTTAGGTAATTTTTTAACTTCTTCCATAAGAATAGTTTATCACTCTTTTTTATTATAAAAAACCCCGTCAATTAAATAATCTTCTTAATAGTATATACTATAGTATGTACCATGGTATATACTATTAGTATGGGTAAAAAGTTTGTTAGAAAACTCCAACGCACCAGCTCATACAGCTACATCATCAACATTCCTAAAGAGATGATTGATGAATTTCGTTGGCAGGAGAGACAGAAATTAGAGATTTCTTTTAGTAATAACGATAAAGAAATAATTATTAAAGATTGGTCGAGAAAATCAAAAAAATAAAACTATGGAATGGACACTTGAAACAATCGTTTTTTTTCTTCTATTAATCGATAGTGTTGGTGCTAACTGGGTATCCTGGTTTGGTCACAAATGGTATGTTCGCCATTTTAGAATGCTCTCTCGCCTATTTCCAGACACTAAAGGCTGGACCGCATACTATCTAATTCTTGTTCTCTGGATTGGCTATCTCACTTTCTAAGTCACTCTCCTCTTCTTCTTTAGATGCTTAAACATCTCCATTTGCTGCAATCTCTTTTTAGCTTCTTTAAGGGTTTTGTAGGTGCCAAAAGAACGACCAGTTGATTCAGAAAGAACCACATATTTACCTCCTTTCTTCTTAATCATTAGTTTTATTGTAACATTTTTAGAAAAACCTTTGACAAAATTATTAAAAAATGCTAAGATTGAAGCCACAAAATAACCTAGTCGTTCTATTTTGTATATAAGACTACTTTAATATTGTTTATGAAAGGAGTAATTAAAAAATTAACAGACCGAGGTTACGGTTTCATTACCCCAGAAGGTGAGGAAAAGGATCTTTTCTTTCACTCTAATGAGTTAGTCGATTTAAATTTCGACGATCTTAAGGAAGGTGATGAAGTTACCTTTGAAGTCCAAGAGACTGAAAAAGGACCAAGCGCTGGCAAGGTTGCTAGAGCATAAGACCTCTGATCTGTAATAAAAGCCCCCTCTTCGGAGGGGGTTTTTAGTTTTCTATTTTAAAAGATTGATCACCTCTTCGCCGCGGCCGAATCTGCAGATCCTGCTTCTTCTTGCCTAAGAACAAAGTAGCGGAAGGTGAATTAATATCTGAGAAAGTGTCGGGTGATAAGATCACCTGCTGATCATCAGCAAACCACTGATAGATCTCACTCAAGAGCAACAGCCGTATGGCCACATTAGCCCACACTTGCTCCATATCCTTTCGTTTTCGTCGATCATTGACTGTGGTTTCTTGATGTAAAATTAACATCTCTTTCACCGAACCAGCTAGCTCATGACCTAGGACAAAGGGATAGAAACGAAGTTTGTGGCCATAAGTCTGAACCACCGTCACAGTTAATCCATAACAAGGAATGCCATTAGCCCCCATTGAAATCAAAGTCTTAAAGAGCTCAAAGGTATCATCCCTACTATCAACGTTCTTTATTAAAGACCAAAATGCTTGCTGATCTTCAAGAGAGGCGTCGTAGGCGGAAAGTCGAGCGATCAACAAACCAATAGTCCTGCTAATCCAAGGAGATTGCTCATTAGGAATAGCTGTGGATAACTCTACCCAGATCGAACTGGGTATTGAAGCTCCCTGAAGATGTTGCGCCTTAATCTTGTCAGCAATATACATTGAGGAAGCTTTTTCTAAATTAGAATAAGACATCTTCAACATCGGCTGCTGATCAAATGCATGAAGAATAAGATCACCCAAAAACATGATCTCACCTTGATCCATGCGGTCCAACTTTGGTCGTCGATACTCATAACGCATCATTTGATACATCCTGCTTTGCACACCACTCCAAACAAAATGACGAGGCGCCTCTTCCAAGTCTTTGACCATATTTTTCATTTCTTCAACTAGAGCTTGTGGTCCCAACTCATGTCGACCAGGCTCTTTACTATAAAAAGAACGTGCTACTTGCTCCAAAGTCCTTTGATACGCGGGAAAATTATCATTCATTATGCCCCTTTCTCAGTTAAGTATTCATTTGTCAAAGTGCAATCGCCTCTATATTACTTTATCAAATGACTATTTGCAAAATAAAAAACCCGCTTGGTAGATACCAAACGGGCTTGAGCCCTCTACCAGCCCTCAATGAGAGTTGGTAGGAGTGGTGCTATCATGAATGGCATTGCAAATCTTTCGAGCCACCTGTTTACCAAACGGCCGAAAGATCCAAAAGCCAATCTCAGACAACGGATGACCAATGAGATTGTGCACTGGCCAATTTCTCCAAATAATACTCTTCTTCACAACATCCTCCTTACGAAATGTCCTCGATATCCTTAGGCAATCGCCTGACTATCGATCTAGCTATGTCACCAACAATACCTCTCCATTCATCAAGTTCTCCAATCGGATAAATACCAATCAAAGCCAGATGAACAAAGAAAGCATCATTCAGCGGAACAGGATCTCTCTTCAAAGAACGTTTCCACTCTTGAAGAAAGAAATCGATCGAGGAACGTTCATTAACATTCCTTTTTCTCAGACAAGAATAATCGGCGACCATTTCGCCGATATGAAACTCTGTCCATGCCCTATCAATATCTTCATGATTAACCATACCTAACTCCTTCCTGGATTAGGGGTTTCAAACAACTAACATAACTATACAATATAAAAGAGGTCTTGTCAATTATTAGCGATCATCTCCGCTGCCTTTAATAGCATCTCTCTGATAGCGATCCTGGAGCTTCTTGATATTGATATCAGCCACATCATTAAGAGATACTTTGAGTTCGGTAGCTAGCTGAGCAAGATACCATAGAACATCCCCTAACTCCTTAGCTAAGGCCTCTTTACGCTCCTCGTCTAACTCTCCACCATTATCTCTCATCATCTTCTTAATCTTCTCCGCCACCTCACCCGCCTCTCCTACCAAGCCAAGAGTGGGATAAACAAAGTTGCTACCTAGATCAGGATAAACAGCCGTCTCTCTACTTTTTTCTTGATACTCATCAAAAGTCATAAGTAACATCTTAACTAAAAACAAATTAAAATGACAATCTAATTTTTTCTCAAAAAATTAACTGTTAATAACTTTTAGCAAGATTTGGGGAAAGAATGATAAAATTAAACCAAAGGTCGTCTTTAAAAAATCTCATGAGATTATGTTAGGAAAAATTGCTTATTGGCTCGTGATCATCGGTGGTATCAACTGGGGTCTTGTTGGATTGCTAGACATGGACTTAGTTGCTAATGTCCTTGGTACTGGCTCTACAGCTACCAAAGTTGTATATGACCTTATTGGTCTTTCTGCTATTTACATGCTTCTCGGCATGAAAAAATAAACTCTTAACTGAGTTCAGTTAATTAATAAAGCCGCTTTCGAGCGGTTTTATTAATGCCTTTATTAATTTACCAATAAAAAAACCGGGCTATTAAAGCCCGGTGGTGTAGATATCTCCCTCAATCACTCCAAGATAAAGGGAGATAAATGCAATCACTGCTAGCACCCAACCAATTGCTCGGTGCCACTTATTCTCAGGATCAAATAATCCGAAATAATAAGCAACATTGAACAAAAGGGTGAATGCTGCGGCGATGCCGAAGTAAATCCAAGTCATCATGACTAAGTACTCCTTGTTGTTGTTATAAAATGTTCTGTCTATAATATAACACGCCTTAATATATTTGTCAATAAAGATTATCTCTAGTGCTTATGCCCCTTACCCCCC
>CAYSNH010000011.1:0-5052 GCA_964432405.1 uncultured Candidatus Saccharibacteria bacterium | reverse complement strand
AAAAGCTCTAACTTCGACCAACCTAAAAAGCAATGTCTTATTGTATTAAAAAGCTTTTATGCTATGCTTCGACCAACTTAGATCTTTAAAAAAAGGAGCCAACAAGTGCTAATACTCGTTGATCAAGATGGGCCGCTAGCTAACTTCGAAGAAGATTTTCTGAAAAAGTGGCGTCGCCGATTCCCCGACTTTGACTACACACCTCTTGAAGAAAGAAATACTTTCTACGTTCAAGAGCAACATCCAGCTTGCTTCAAGCACGTCATCGAAGACATCTTCAAAGCCCCTGAATTTTTTCTCAACCTTCCACCTATTGAAGGAGCGATCGAAGCAATTGCTCAAATGATTGACATGGGACATGAGGTAAAGATTTGCACCTCACCTCTCCCTGCATTTGAGAACTGTGTTCTTGAAAAATATCAGTGGATTGAAAGGCATCTGGGTCGAGAATTAACAGAACACATCATTCTGACAAAAGACAAAACTCTTGTACGAGGTGACGTGCTAATTGATGACAAGCCAGAAATTGAAGGCACTCTAACCCCTACCTGGGAACACGTCTTGTTCGACTACCCTTTTAATAGAGAGGTGCCTAACAAGAAAAGGATCTCTAATAGATGGGATAATTGGCTAGAGGTAATAAATGAAATTGAAGAAAATAAAAAATCTTAATTAAGAGTTCATAAACCACTGATATAATCGGTGGTTTTTTATTACTTATCCTTCTTATGCCTCGAACGCTCTCCTGCTGTTAGATATTGCTTCCGCAAACGAACCGAATCAGGAGTCACCTCCAAATACTCATCCGCCCGCATAAAGCTCAAAGCTTTCTCAAGAGTTAGATCAAGTGGTGGAGCTAAAGTAATATTCTCATCAGATTTAGCTGCTCGCATGTTAGTTAACTGCTTACCCTTAGTCGGATTAACTGCCATATCCTCACCTTTGGCCGTGGTACCAATCACCATGCCTTCATAAACCTCAATGTTAGGTTTAATGAATAAAGTACCTCGATCCTGCAAGTTAGCTAGTGAAAAACCTAACGCCTTACCGGTGGCCATAGAAACCATTGATCCTAACTCGGTCTTCTGTATCTCACCCGCATAAATACCAAAATGACTAAAGACAGAGGTTAAAATCCCCTTACCCTTAGTATCAACGACAAACTCATTGAGATAACCTAACAAACCTCGAGTTGGCACCTCGAAAGTTAACTTGGCATCACCGTGCTCCTGACCCATACTGGTCATCACACCTCGACGCTTACCCAACTTCTCAATCACCGCTCCTGACAACTCATCAGGCACCAAAACGTTAACCTCCTCAAAAGGCTCTAACTTCTTACCATCCTCCTCTTTGAAAATAACTTCTGGCTGAGAAACAGCTAATTCAAAACCCTCTCTACGCATATTTTCAATTAAAACAGCTAAGTGAAGCTCTCCTCTACCATACACTTTCATTCGTGAATTATCTTTAAAATCAACCTTCAAACCAACGTTAACCTCAAGCTCTTTTTCAAGACGCTCTCTAATTTGTCGTCCAGTGACAAACTTCCCTACTCGTCCTGCAAAAGGAGAGTCATTAACAAACATATAGAAAGATAGAGTTGGTTCATCAACCGCAATGGCTGGTAGAGCCTCCCCCTCCCCACTCTCTAACAATGTTTGTCCAATAAAGATTTCTGGCAAACCAGCCACCATTACAATGTCCCCAGCAAAAGCCTCGGCCACCTCCTTTCTCTCAAGTCCTTCAAAGGTAAAGAGTTTAACAATATTACCTGCATACTCATTACCCTCTGCATCTTTAACAAAAATCTTTTGCTTGTCTTTAATAGATCCTTTATAAATACGCACTATTCCCATTCGACCTAAAAAGTTATCATAACCTAAATTAAACACTTGAGCTGACAATGACTCTTGCCTTAAATCATCTCCAGAAGCTGGGGCCACCTCCTCAAGAATAGTATCTAAAATAGGAGAAAGATCCTTAGCTTCATCCTCCATATTATGCTTCGCCACTCCATCACGCCCAATAGCATAAAGGGTTTTAAAGTCCAACTGCTCATCTGTAGCTCCCAAATCAAGGAAAAGCTCATAAACAGCCTCCTTAGCCTTCTCTACATCAGCAGCTGGCTTATCAATCTTATTCAAAATCAAAATAGGCTTTAATCCTAGCTGTAAAGATTTCTTCAATACGAACTTGGTCTGAGGCATTGGTCCCTCGGCCGCATCCACTACCAACAACACTGAGTCGATAGAACGCAAAACACGCTCCACCTCAGAACCAAAGTCGGCGTGCCCCGGTGTATCCAAGATATTAATCTTGGTGTCTTTATAAAAAGCGCTAGTGTTTTTAGCATAAATAGTAATACCCCGCTCCTTCTCAAGGTCGTTTGAGTCCATGGACACCCCCTCTTTACCACCCCCTGTATATTTCAAGATCTCATCGGTAAGGGTCGTCTTACCATGATCCACGTGAGCGATTATTGCTATGTTTCTGATTTCCATAAAATTATTATTTAACAAATGTTAAGGCCATGCCTTTATTATTAACTCGCCCTGTTCGACCAATACGATGGACATAAGCCTCCTGTGTAGCTGGTAAGTCATAGTTAATAACATGAGAAACGTTACTCACATGAATACCTCTAGCTGCCACATCTGTGGCTATAAGAACGTCAACATGAGCGTCTTTAAAATGCCTCAATGCTTGCTGACGCTGAACGTGAGACTTGTTACCATGAATAGAAATTGCTCTCACACCTCGCTGAATAAGCTTCTTGCTTAACTTCTCAACACCGTGCTTTGTTTGACCAAAGACGATCACCTTAGAAAAGTCTTTTTGTGAAACTAAATCAGCTAATACCGCCACCTTATCCCTATCACCCACCTTAACCACATCTTGAGCAATGTTACTGGTAATATCCTGCTTCTTAACTGAAACATTAACTGGATCGTTCAAAAACTCTCGAATTAAGTCTTTGATTGTTTGTGGCATAGTCGCAGAAAAGAAAAGCGTGTGACGATCTTTCTTCATTAATCTAAGAATAGCCCTCATGTCACCGATGAAGCCCATATCAAGCATCTGATCCGCCTCATCCAAAACAGCTGTACCAATCTGAAACGGCTTAATACAACCTCGCTTAATTAAATCCTTCACTCGACCCGGCGTACCAACAATAAAGTGATTGTGCTGCTTCAAAGCTCTAATCTGAGGATTAATACCCACACCACCAACACAAGTTACCGAAAAGACGCGTAAGTCACGAGTTAAGGTTCTTAATTCTCGCTCAATTTGAATAACCAACTCACGAGTTGGAGCCAAGATCATTACCGATTCTTTTTTATTACTTAAAACCTTATTAATAAGAGGGATTAGAAAAGCTGCCGTCTTACCAGTACCAGTATTGGCTAAACCAACCACATCCCTGCCCGCCACAATATAAGGAATGATCTGATCTTGAATAGGGGTCGGGGTAACATAACCGACATTCCCCACCTGACGCACCAAGCTCTCTGAAAGATTAAAATCGGTGAATTTATGCTGAGCTACATAAGGAGCCTCTTCTTTTTGAATCACTGGATTTCTATTAATATATTGAGACACATCAAAAGACGACCGTTTACCACGTCGTTTTTGTGAACTATTATTCGCGCCAGACTTATTATTAAATCGACGAGAGTTTTTAGACGCAGAAAAACTGCGCTTGCTATTATTAGTATTTGAGCCAGTATTCTTGCGTGAACGCCGAACACTAGTAGAACGCCTGGTCTTGCCAGGACGGTAAGTAGATTTATTCATAACGTTGGGCTGTGCGGTAATTACTTAATCATTCATGAGCCCCACACGTTTCTCAGGATTAGCAAATCATATCACATCTATAAAAAACTGTCAAAGGCTGGTAATAAAAGAGGTAGTTTCTTAGTTGTTTTGATATAATAAAAGTGTGGTTAAAAAAAATTTAAAAGTTTTAATTATTGGAGCCGGTCCCACTGGATTAACAGCTGCCTTAGAGCTTGCAAGGAAAGGGATAAAGCCAGAAATTGTTGATGCTAAAAAGCGTCCTTCACCATTATCTCGAGCGCCAGGTATTTTACCCAAAAGCATCAAAAATCTAAAAGCTTCGGGAGCGGGTGACAAAATTTTTAAAGCGGCTTTAAAATTTAATAAAGTCAGGATTCATTATGGTAAAAAAAATATCATAGACTTAGATTTTTCTAAAAATTTTCCGTCTAAAGATTTGCCTGTAATACTACCACAAGACAAAACTGAATCGATTATGGCTGGCGTATTAAAGGAAAAAGGTGTCCGGGTTAAATACAATACTAAAGTCATTGATATTAAAACAAGCTCTCAAGAAGCCACCGCTACTTTCACTAACGGAAAGTCTAAAAAATATGATTGGATTATCGGATCCGACGGAGTTAATTCAATAACAAGAAAGAAGCTGGGTATTAAGTATGTTGGTTATAATCTTCGAGAAGTTTGGTCGATTGCAGATGTGGATTTATTAGGCAAAAATAATCCTGACCGTTTCTCGGCCTGGATTATCGACGGAGTCAAAAAAGATATTTTTGTGATGGTATGGCTTGGTCCAAATAGAGCGAGATTGGTCTCATCGACGCCTGATAGTCTTAAAGCCATGCCAATTAAATTAAATATAAAAACTGTTCGTCGAGCAGCTTCTTTCAAAATTCCAATAAAACAAGCCGAGACTTATGTCAAAGGCAGAGTTCTGTTGGCTGGAGATGCTGCGCACTCTCACTCACCAGTTGGCGGCCGAGGAATGAATTTAGGAATTGATGATGCTGTAGCAGCTGTGCAAGCAATCTTAAAAGGCAAGGTTGATCAATATAATAGAGAACGGATCAAAATTGGAGCCAAAATTATTCAAGACACAGAAATAATACGAAAAAGTCTAGTTTCAAAAAATCCATTTATTGTGGCGTCAATTAAACTAATCTTTTTTCTAATAAGTAATTTTGATATTTTTCAAAGATGGTTGATAAAAAAGATTACGAAATTATAAAAAATTAAATCTCCTCTCACAATTAA
>CAYSNH010000010.1:0-5704 GCA_964432405.1 uncultured Candidatus Saccharibacteria bacterium | reverse complement strand
GGATAACCTCTGTTAGTATCCATCTACCCTTATTTTATGTTAAAATAGGGATACAATGCCTAAAACCGTAACTAAAAAAGAGGCTCAAGAGCGGGTTGATCAATTAAAAAAGACGATTAATCATCACCGCCACCTTTATCACGTCCAAGACAAGCAAGACATCTCTGATTCTGCTTTAGACTCCTTAAAAAAGGAGCTTTTTGATTTAGAACAAAAGTTTCCCGAGCTAGTTTCTCCTGATTCGCCCACTCAAAGAGTTGGTGGCAAGCCTTTAAAGAAGTTTCAGAAAGTTGAGCATGAGACCCGGATGCTATCTTTCAATGATGCTTTTAATGAAGAGGATATTAATAATTGGTTTAAGCGTTTAAAAAATCATACTAAAAAAGATATTAAACCTAACTTTTATTGCGAACTAAAGATCGACGGCCTAGCTATCGAGTTGATATATACCAATGGCGTCCTGGTACAGGCTGCTACCCGTGGTGATGGGAGGATTGGTGAAGACATTACCCAAAACATTAAAACAGTTGAAGCTATTCCTTTAAAATTAAAAAAAGGTGATTGGCCTAATCACTTAATAGTGAGAGGCGAGGTTTTTTTTAGCAAAAAGGAGTTTAATAAACTTAACAAAGAATTAGAGAAGGCGGGTAAAGTCACCTATGCTAATCCTCGTAACTTGGCTGCTGGTAGCGTGCGACAGCTTAATTCCAAGATAACTGCTAAGAGAAAATTAGATTCCTTTATCTATGACATCGTTACCGACAAAGGAATAGATAAGCATCATAAGGAACATGAGACTTTGAAAAGATGGGGCTTTAAAACCAACCCTAATAACAAGATTTGTAAGTCGATGAAAGAAATCTTCAAGATGAGAGATCTTTGGGATAAAAAGCGAGATAAGTTAGATTATGAAATCGATGGATTGGTTGTAGTTGTTGATGATAATAAGGACTATGATGCTGGGGGAGTTATTGGCAAGGCTCCAAGAGCCGCTATAGCCTATAAATTCTCTCCTGAGGAGGCTACCACCATAGTTGAAGACATTAAGGTTTATATTGGCCGAACGGGCGTCTTAACGCCTGTGGCTCAACTTAAGCCTGTTGAGGTTGGGGGTGTGACCGTTAGTCACGCAACGTTACACAACTACGACGAAATCCAACGCTTGGGAGTAAGGGTTGGTGATACGGTTATCATCTCTCGAGCTGGTGATGTTATTCCTCAGGTGACAGAGGTTATTAAAAAACTCCGACCTAAAAACGCTAAAGCTTTTAAAATGCCAAATCAATGTCCAGTTGATGGCTCTAAAATTATCAAGCGCGGTGTTTATTATTGCTGCTCTAACAAGAAGTGTAGCGCTGTTCAGCGGGAGTCTTTTTATCATTTTGTTTCCAAGGGCGCTTTCAATATTGAGGGCTTGGGCGGCAAGATTGTTGATCGCTTTTTAGAGGAGGGCCTTATCAGCGACACCGCTGACATTTTTATTTTAAAAAAAGAAGATATTGCTGGACTAGAGAGATTTGGGGAGAAATCTGCTGAAAATATTATTAATGAGATTAATCAGAAAAAAGAAATAACCTTGCCACGCTTTATATATAGCCTAGGAATCTTTAATGTTGGTGAGGAGACGGCTCGGATGTTAGCTCAAAAAGTTGGTGAGGTTGATAAGATTGGTAAGTTGTCGATCGAAGATCTTCAACAGCTACCAGACATTGGTCCTAAGGTAGCTCAAAGTATTTATGATTGGTTTCAAGATAAGCACAACTTAGACTTATTAAATAAGCTAGAAAAGGTGGGGGTAAAGGTTAAGGGTGGTCAGTCAGTACAGAGTGGCAAGCTGAAAAACCTAGCTTTTGTTTTGACGGGTGGTCTAGAATCCATCACTAGAGATGAGGCTAAGGATAAGATTAGGAGCTTGGGTGGTGAGGTTAATGAATCGGTCTCCAAAAATACTGATTATGTAGTGGTTGGTAGTGATCCTGGTTCTAAGTATGATAAAGCTCAAAAACTAAATATAAAGATTCTCTCTGAAAAACAATTTCTTCAGATGGTAAAATAACTTGACACTTTCTTTTTAAATTGTTATCTTGCAATCAGCTCCTTTCGTTGTAAGGAGGTTTTTAGAGGTTGTTCCCCTCAGAAAATTCTCCTTCTTCGTTCTTTACGCTCGCCGCGTCACCGGGGAGGTGGTATGAGACTTTGTTCTTGTGCCACCTCTTTTTTATTTGAATTTAATGCTTTTTTGCCTTAAACTTTTGAATATATGGCAGTGCCTATTAATAAGAATACTCTTAAACAATTAGCTGAACTTGCTCGAATTAAGCTCACTACCAAAGAAGGAGATGAGCAGCTAAAAGACTTAAAAAACATCCTTAAGCACTTTGAAGAGCTTGAGGAGGTTGATACTGATGGGGTAGCTCCTATGAATGGAGGTACGCTTTTAAAAAATGCTTTTAGAGATGATTCTATTAATTTAGAAAAAAAATCTCAATTCGTTGATGATACTGGTCGGATAATTGAGGGTTTTCCTGAGACAGATAAAGGTTATCTAAAGGTTCCTAAAATTCTCTAGCATGCATCTACACGATCTAACAATTAAAAAATTTAATCAGGGCTTGGTTAGTAAGGAATTTACAGCCCTAGAGATGGTACAGCAGCTTTATAAGTTTATTGAAAAAGAGGATAAGAAGATCAACTCTTATCTCAGCTTAGATAAAGAAGCGGCCTATCTTCAAGCTGAGGCGGCGGATTTAGCAATAGCTAAGGGCAAGGGAGTTGGTCCTTTAACAGGCGTTCCTTTGGCTATTAAAGACAATATTCTTATTGCTAACCAGCCAGCTACAGCCGCCTCTAAGATGTTAGAAAACTATACTGCTACTTATGACGCAACTGTCATTAAGAAGTTAAGAAATGAGGGAGCTGTCTTCCTTGGTAAAACTAACATGGACGAGTTTGCTATGGGCTCCTCTACTGAAAGTTCAGCTTTTGGTAATACGAAGAACCCTCATGATCCTAAGTTAGTACCAGGCGGTTCTTCTGGTGGTTCAGCAGCGGCTGTTGCTGCTCATTTGGCCGTGGCTTCTCTTGGTTCTGATACGGGAGGCTCTATTCGTCAGCCAGCCGACTTCTGCCAGGTAGTGGCTCTTAAGCCCACTTACGGCGCCGTCTCTCGATACGGTCTTATAGCTATGGCTTCTAGCCTTGATCAGATCGGCCCTATTACCAAAAATGTTGAGGATGCCGCTATTCTTTTTCAGGCTATCAGTGGTCATGATGAGAAAGACGCTACCAGCGCTGAAGTTATTTATGGTGATGAGTTAAATAATCATAAAATAGAGAAGTTAAAAAAGATGGTGGTTGGCTTACCCAAAGAATATTTTGATAAAGGAGTGGATAAAGAGATTATCAAAAAAGTGAAGAAGGTGATTAAGAATCTTGAGAGTTTGGGGATTAAGTTTAAGGAGATCAGTCTTCCTCATACCAAGTATGCTATTTCTTGCTACTACATCATCATGCCAGCTGAAGTTAGTGCTAACCTAGCCCGTTTTGATGGTATTAGATATTCACCTTTAGAAAATGTTAAAGCCAAGAACCTTAGTGATTTATATGTGAAAAATAGGAGCAAGGGGTTTGGTAAAGAGGTGAAGAGAAGAATTATGTTAGGTACCTTTGTGCTTTCTTCCGGCTATTACGACGCCTACTACGCCAAAGCCCAGAAAGTTCGTTCTTTAATCAAGCAGGACTTTGATCAGGCTTTTAAAGAGGTGGATGTTATTTTGACACCAACATCACCCACTAAGCCCTTTAAGTTTAAAGAGAAGGTTAAAGACCCTCTATCAATGTATATGACCGACATCCTTACCGTCCCAGCCAACTTAGCCGGTCTACCAGCCCTTTCTATGCCACCAGGTTTTCAGTTGATCGGTCAGCATTGGCGTGAGGCTGACATTCTTAACATCGGCCATTATTACGAACATGTTCAAAACAGTAGCTGATTTTATCCTCAGCATTCCTAAAGAAATAACAGATCTAGCTTTTGCTATCAGAGATGGAGTAGAGGCTAATCTAGTGGTCTTGCAGACCATCTCTTTTTTTATTTCCACTATTTTATTGATTGGAATTATTTATGCCCTAATCAAGAGCGGTTATTTTGATTATAAGACCGAGCGAATGATGGATGCTTTGATGGTGGGTGACTTGCCTCGCCGACGTTCTATCAAAGGTTGGCAGGAGATAATGAAGAAGATGGGGGGTAAGAAGGAGGAGGATTGGCAGGCTGCGCTTGTTATAGCTGATAATATCTTGGGAGAGGTACTTAAGCTAGCCGGTTATTATGGTAAAAATCTAACTGATCGTTTAGATAACATCACTCCCGCTCAAATGAGTCATATTTTAGAATTGCGACAAGCACATCAATTAACCCAACGGGCTAGAAAAGAAGACTTTTCTGCTAGCAAGGCTGAGATTAGTGAGGCTATTTATATTTATCGCAAAACCTTTCAAGAACTAAGGTTGTTGTAATTAAAAAACCCTGCCGTGAGCAGGGCTTAATCATCCATGCGCTTGAGCGTAGGATATTCGTCGACTAGTTTTTTATAGGATTTTCTCTCTCGATAGCAATAGTATTTATATACGCAACGAGTTACGTCAAGAGCAGTTACGAGAATGCTGGTGAGGAAAGCCAGAATTACTTCTAATACTTCTACCACGGCCAGACTCCTTTTAATTGTTAAAGAACTCCAGTTTCTTTGCGCGGCCGACCGGATTTGAACCGGCGATCTTCCCCGTGACAGGGGGATGTGTTAACCAAGCTACACCACGGCCGCAGTACATTATTTATATCAGCTTTTTGAATTTTTGTCCACGGTCATCATAGCTTTCAAACATATCAAAGCTGGCGGCTCCAGGTGACAAGATAACCACCTCATTTTTGTCAGCTATTCGCTTAGCCAATTGGACTGCTTCTTTAAGAGAGTTGGCGGTTTTAATGGTTAATTTCTTATTAACCAGAGCTTTCTTTATCTTAGTTTTATTATTGCCAATCAAGATTAATGCCTTAACGTTGGCCTTGGGAAATGCTTTAGTCCAAGGTTGGTAAGATAGATTTTTATCATAGCCACCAGCAATTAATATTTTAGGTTCGGAAAAAGCTTTAACGGCCGCTATAGTAGTCTGAGGATTGGTGCTGGCTGAGTCGTTATAGAAGGCGACTCCTTTAACCTTCTTTACAAACTCCAAGCGATGCTCATTGCCTTTGAATTTAATAATAGCCTCAACAATCTTTTTTTCTGGACATTTAAGATTTTTGGTGACGGTATAGGCCATAACAGCATTTTTAAAATTATGCTCACCAGGAATCTTTAAGTCTTTAGAGGAGAAGGCTTTAAACTTTTTGAGATCTAGATCTTTAACAAAAAAAGCCTTATCGGATGATTTCTGATAACGATGAATATTTTTCTTTGCGTTAATATATTCCTGATAGCTGGTATGAACCTCCATATGATCAGGAAAGAGGTCTAACATTACCGCAACATGAGGGGATTGTTTGATGCCTTGAAGTTGGAAGCTAGATAGCTCAAAAACTACCCAAGAGCTCTTTTTGAGCTTAGCTAAGCTATCAATGGCGGGTTTGCCTATATTACCTACTAAATAAGCATCCTTTTTACAGCACTTGAGTATCTTGTAAATGAGGGTGGCGGTAGTGCCT
>CAYSNH010000009.1:0-5808 GCA_964432405.1 uncultured Candidatus Saccharibacteria bacterium | reverse complement strand
TTTTAAAAAACCATTGAGGTTGATTTGTATCTGTACTGTGGGGCAATATGACACATCTTAATATGTTTGTCAATAAAAAAAGAACTCCCAGCCTCACTCTGGGAGATTCCTTTATATTGTATCAATCTTTATAGATTAGCCAACATCTCTCTTAGTTGAGTGATACGAGCTTCTATTCTATCTACAAAAGATTGCAATAGGTCGATTCTCTTCTTGATAGCTTCTGCACTTTTAGGCGGCATTGGCTTTGGCATTGGCTTTGGCTTTGGTTTTGGCATTGGCTTAATAACGCCGTCCTTGCCAATAATCTTGAAGGATCGGTTACTAGCATCACGAACCTCAGATGCCTGACATCTCTTGTCAGAGCTTGTGGTAACTTTACATTTGCTACCATTAACAACGATTAGCACTCGGTAACCTTTGCTGCTTCTAACATCTGCAGGCACTGCCCAAGTGTACTTACGATCAGCTAATTTAACATCAGCAATGTGTCTTCGAGAAAGACTACCTCTTCGGCCATGAATTAAGAAGAGAGAGGCTTTAACGTCCACATGTTGAGCAATGGTAGGGACTTTAGCGTATTTGTAATCCCAAGTGATAGTTTCTTTACTACCTGCCTTCCAAGTTTCACCACCATTAGGAGAAGTAATTGCTACTCGTAGGTTTCTGTTTGGTGCATAACGTGATAAGAAGGAAGCTTTAAGTTTTCTTGCGACAGGCTTTACCTGTACTTGATCTGCGTCTAATAGCTGTGGCTCTGCTAAAGTTTGAGCATTAGCGAAGGAAGCGGGAACCACGAAGCTAAATAATAGTAATAGGGGAAGTAAACGTTTCATAGTTAAAAATAAATTGATTATTAACGACTAACGGAATCCCTCAATTTGGTTGGTTTTGTTTTTGATTGGAAGCTCTTTAGGCGTTGATTGGTCTTCTTTAATAAAACCTTTTTCTCAACAGCTCTTTTAGCTTTTTGAAGTGCGATGTAAGCTTTCTTTTCTTCTTGCCGTTTTAATTGTTGTTTTTGGATAACTTTAATATCTTTAGGAGTAATCTTCTTTTCCACTAAATCTTTCTCCTCGATCAATTTATCAATCACCTTACCAGTCAACAACTTCTTTTCTAGAATCTGACGTTGAGCAGCTACCTTCTTAACTTTTTCTTTAATCTTCTTGGCGGTAATCTTCTTTTTGTCCAAATCAGTTAGGATCTGATCATGAACAGAAAGAACTACTTCCAAGCGATTATTAATCTGAGCTGCTTTTTGCAATTCGCCTTTTTCTTCTAGCATTGCAATACGCTTACTCGCTCGCTCGATCTGTCTCTCTAAACGACCATCTAAACTATCTTTCCAATGGGCCTCTAATTTATTATGTAGAGCTAATCTTTCTACCTCATCTAAACGACGTTCGGCGCGCTTAATTTCAAACTTCGCTTTAGATTCAGGAGAGAAAGCCATTAAACTCTGAATTTCTTCATTGATATTGACCTTCAATGGATAGAGAGTGTCGCCGGGTAGAGAACCTTCAGCAGCTAATGAGACTCCTGTCATTAAGAAGACAGAGAGAACAGCTGCGGCTGGAACTCGAGCGAAACCGGACCAAATTTTAGGGTGCCAAGTATTATGACGTACTAACTCCTCATTTCTTACATCCCCCAAATCTTTATTCATGAAAGTAACTAAATTCTCCCTTACTTGGGACTTGTCCTCTTCATTCAATCTCACCTCTTTTGCTTTATTAATAATGTCTTTTAGTTCTTTATCCATACTTATTCTTTATTAACTAACTCTCTTAAGCGCACCAAACCACGATGAATACGAACCGATACCAGATTCTCACTCTCTCCTACTATCTCAGCAATCTCCTGAGGAGAAAGATCGTCTATATATCTCATAACAATAACCTCTTTATACTTGTCATCAAGCTGATCAAGCACTTTTAACGCCTCTCGACCCTCAACTATCTTTTCTATCTTTAAATGATCCTGACTAGCTAGTTCAAAACCAGCTTCTTGCATCTGATCAAGGGAATAGGCCTTTTTCTTCCGATACTCATCAATAATGAGGTTGTTAGCAACTTTATATAGAAAAGCTCTCATATTCTTGATTTCCGCCCCCGCTACAACCTGCTTCCAGGCCTTAACAAAGGTATCCTGCATTAAATCTCTCGCTGTTTCTCTATCAGAAACACGAAAAAAGCAATGCCGAAAGATCACTTCCGAAAAACTATCGTAATCAGCTAAAAATTGTTGTGATTTATCTAGTTGCTCCATATAAGACGTTGAAGAATCTAATTTCTTACACTTTCCGCATACTATGACATTAAATTAATCCTTAGTCAAATTTATTGATTATCCCACCCTTTCCATTTGACAATTAAACTCCAATGCTTTAATTTTGAATAAAACAGGAAAGAAAAAGGTCGGTCTTGTTTCCAATATATTTTTAACTGAATTTACATCATGAAAGTTTGGATTTGGATTATTATCCTTGTAATCATCGTTCTAGGTGCTTGGTTTATGTTTAAGGGCGGCGAAGACGCTGCTCCAGCAGAAGAAGATGTTGCTGCTGAAGAAGCCGAAGTACTAGCTGACGTTGAAGCAGTTGTTGGTGACGATGCTGACGCTGACTCTGACGACATGGAAGATGAAGCTGCTGAATAAGCACTCTCATCTATACTACTAAACAAATCCCCCATTATGGGGGATTTGTGTTATAATGGGACGAATAATAACCATGAAAAAAACCCACTTTGATCAACTGCGATCACACATGCCTCATCTAGATAATATAACCCTTCTCGATCTTGGCTCTGGTCGAGGCGATTTTTTGATAGAGGCCACTAAAAAAGGGCTGGATGTTATAGGTTTAGAAAAAAGTGAGGAGTATATCCAGATCACCAAAGAAAAAGCAGCCCGGGAAAACGTCTCCATCAAAGTTATTTCTGGAGTAGGAGAAAAGATGCCTTTTGATAACAACTCTTTTGATTTTATTAACATGGCTGAAGTTATTGAACACGTAGAGTCACCTTTATCAGTCCTCAAAGAAGTTCATCGCGTATTAAAGCCCAATGCCCGAGCATATATGAGTGTTCCTAATAGGTTTGGCATCTACGACCCTCATTTTCATCTTTATTTTGTTAACTGGTTACCTCGATCACTTTGTAACTTATATATTTCTTTTTTTAAGAAACATAAAAATTATGAGTCTAAGACCACTGGTCATCAAAATCTAAGAGAAATGCACTACTACACCCGCGGTCAGATCAGTAGATTGGTAAAAAGCCTTGGCTTTTCAATCAAAGATGGTCGTGAAAAAAAGATTGCTAACAAGTATCCTCACAAATTACTTCTCACACCAGCCCTCATAGCCTACCGACTAATCAGCATAGTTCATCCCAGCACCTTCCACTTCTTAATAAAAAAAGAATCTGTGGAATAAGTTTGTGTTATTATTAATAACAAATGAAACTTAAAAAAGAACTTAAATCCTTTTTTAAAGGTGAGGTTTTTGATAGTAGTCAAAAGCTCACTCAATACAGCCGAGACGCCAGTCTATTTGAGGTTAAACCTCAATTAATAGCCTCTCCTAAAAACTCCTCTGATCTTAAAAAATTAGTTACTTTTGTTAATAAGAAAAAAGACCTCTCTCTCACGGGTCGAGCGGGTGGTAGCGATATGACCGGCGGACCATTAACCGAATCAATTGTTGTTGATTTCAAGCATTTTAATAAGATAAAGAAGATTGGTAAAACCTTTGCTGTAGTGGAGCCTGGTGTCTATTATCGAGACTTTGAAAAGAGGGCTAAGAAAAAAGGCCTATTATTCCCCTCCTATCCCGCCTCCAAAAACCTCTGTGCCTGGGGCGGTATGGTCTCTAATAATGCTGGTGGAGAGAAAACCCTCGCTTATGGCAAGACCGAAGACTACATCCAAGAACTGAAGGTGATCTTGGCCGATGGTCAACAATATACCTTTAAAGATCTTAATAAAACTGAATTAGCTAAAAAAATAAAACAGCAAGATTTTGAGGGGCGGGTATATAAAAAGGTGTACAGCCTAATCAAAAACAATAAATCTTTAATTGAAAAAGCTAAGCCGCAAGTCTCCAAAAACTCCTCCGGCTACTATCTCTGGAATGTCTGGGATGGTCAGACCTTTAATCTAGCCAATCTATTTGTTGGCTCTCAAGGCACCCTTGGCCTCATTACCGAAATAAAGGTTGGCCTTATCAAACCTAAAAAACATTCTAAGTTGTTAGTTATTTTTCTTAGCGATCTCAAGCCCTTAGGCAAGATAGTTAATGAGATCTTGAAATACAACCCTGAAAGTTTTGAATCATACGATGATAATACTTTGAAGTTAGGGATGCGCTATCTCTTCTGGAAATTTGCTTTTCAATTTCTACCTGAACTAGGAATGGTCCTGCAAGGCGGCCTACCTCAATTAGTATTGATAGCTGAATTCACTGGTGACTCTATAGATGAGGTAGATCAGAAGGCCTTTGCTGCCCAACAAGACATCGCTCACTTCAAACTTCCCACTCGAATCACTAAAAACGCTAAAGAAACCGCTAAATACTGGACGGTCCGACGAGAAAGCTTTAACTTGTTACGTCAAAAGATCAAAGACAAGCAAACCGCTCCTTTTATTGATGATATTGTAGTGCGACCTGAGAAACTGCCTCAATTCCTACCTCAATTAAAGAAAATCCTTAATAAATATGATATCACCTACACCATCGCTGGTCATGTAGGTAATGGCAACTTCCATATTATTCCTCTCATGAATTTAACTGACAAAAAATCCGGCCAGATTATTACCGAATTATCTAAAAAAGTTTACGACCTCGTCTTCAAATTTGATGGCTCGATGTCAGCGGAACATAACGATGGCTTAATCAGAACTCCTTTCATGCAAAAAATGTATGGCCGCAAAATGTATCAGTTATTCAAAGAAACAAAAAAGATCTTTGATCCTAATAATATTTTCAATCCTGGCAAAAAGGTTGATGGCAAACTAAGCTACGCTATCAAACACCTAAAGAAGAAGTAGCTTGGGGATAACTTATTTAATAAAGAAGTGATATAATTTTTCTATATGGCTAGAGATAAAAGCAGCGATAGTGATAAGCAAGCCTTTTGGATTATTTTGGCTTTGGTAATAGCCGTTCTTTTGTTTGGCGGTTTTTTATCTAAAGAGCAAGTTGCTGTAGAGGCTGGTGATGGTGATCACCACTCTTATAAAGATAAACTATTATGGGCAATGGAATTCTCTGAAGAACTTGGTGAACAGGAAGAAATGAGCCAACTTACAGATGATTTTGAAGAAGAAACGAATAGCCAATGTACAGTAGGTAAAACATCATCATCATCATTTATGTCCCCTTGTCTTGCTCTTAGTTACGAACACCCTAATGAGACTGTAGAAACAATTTATCCTGGTGGTCCTGGTTGTAAACCTATTGTTTGTTATCTTAAGAAAGCAGAACACTACCATATTTACCCTACTTGTGATAAATATGGTAATCCAGTAAGTCATTAAAAGAATGAAAGTAGGTCATAAAAGTTATCCCTCATCACTATTGGGGATAACTTATTTAATAAAGAAGTGATATAATTTTTCTATATGGCTAGAGATAAAAGCAGCGATAGTGATAAGCAAGCCTTTTGGATTATTTTGGCTTTGGTAATAGCCGTTCTTTTGTTTGGCGGTTTTTTATCTAAAGAGCAAGTTGCTGTAGAGGCTGGTGATAATGGTCAGTGCCCTGCGCCTCAGTGTGCTACTCATGAAAAAGGTTGCGTATATCTC
>CAYSNH010000008.1:0-8423 GCA_964432405.1 uncultured Candidatus Saccharibacteria bacterium | reverse complement strand
AAGCGGGTACACTGAAAAGCGTCACTCCGGTGGCGTTTTTCATTTTTTGAATAAATAGTTTATTTTTTCCTTATTTTTCATATAATTGAAGATATGGCACCCACTAAAGAAGTTAGGGTTAGAATCGCTCCCTCACCAACAGGCTTCTTACATATCGGCACCGCCCGCACCGCTTTATTCAACTGGATTTTTGCTAAACAAAACAATGGTAAATTTATCTTACGAATAGAAGATACTGACCTAGAGCGTTCCGAACCTCGTTTTGAAAAAGATATTGTTGATAATCTTAAGTGGCTAGGACTTGATTGGGACGAGGGACCTTTTCGACAAACAGACCGACTTGATGTTTATGAAAAATATATCCAAGACCTTTCAGATAAAAGAGCTCTCTACCCATGCTTTTGTACTAAGGAAGATTTAGAGAATGAGCGCCAGGCTCAACTAACCCAAGGATTGGCTCCTCGTTACAGCGGCAAATGTGGCCGTCTTGAAGCCACTCTTCAAAAAAAATCTATTGAAGAAGGCCTTCCTCATGTTTGGCGTTTCAAAGTACCTGATAAAATAGTTACCTTTAAAGACCTGGTTAGAGGAGAGGTTAAGTTTAAGACTAAGTTAATGGGAGATATTATCGTAGCTAAAGATTTTCGCACTCCTTTATATAATTTGGCAGTTGTAATTGATGATCATGAAATGAACATCTCTCACGTTATTAGGGGAGAGGACCATCTAGCTAACACACCCAAACAAATACTTCTTCAAGAAGCCTTAGGTTTTGATCAGCCCATCTACGCCCACCTACCCTTAATCCTTGATCCTGATCGTAAGAAGATGTCCAAAAGACACTCCACCACCTCGATTCAAGAATATAAACAGCAGGGTTATTTAGCCGATGCTTTTCTCAACTTTCTTGTTTTATTGGGCTGGCATCCTAAAGATGATCAAGAGCTATTTACCAAGCAAGAAATGATTGAGAAGTTTGAATTCGATCGCATTCAAAAAGGCGGCGCTATATTTAATGTTGATAAACTCAACTGGATCAATGGCCAATATCTCCGTCATATGGATGACAATGAGATGGCGGATGTCTTAGATATAGAACCTAATACTCAAAATCTAGCTATAATAAAACTATTAAAAGACCGCATGGTTAAGTTAAATGATTTTAATGAATTAGCTAGTTTCTTTTATCAACTACCTGATTACCCAGCTAGCCTTTTAATCTGGAAAAACAATACCAAAGAAGATACTCGGCGTAACCTACAGCTCCTAAACGACCTCGGTGAAGATCTTAATGAAATTCAAATTGAATCCTTAGCCAAACAATGGGGGAAAGGGGATATCTTTTGGCCTTTGAGAGTAGCTCTATCTGGTCAACAAGCCTCACCTGGACCAACCGATATTTTAGATATTCTAGGAGTAGAGGAGGCGCAAAAAAGAATAACTATTGCTATTCATAAATTATCTGTCTAAATATGAAAATAATACCAATCACCATCCTTCTTTTCATCCTCGCTATTCCAGTTTCGGCTGCTGAGCATCAACATGACGCTGAGTGTCAAAACTTCCACGCTGAGGATATTAACGACTATGTGGATGTAGGAGGAGATAATATTTCAGTTGGTGGTTCTCACGATCAAGATCTCGAAAACCAGATTAACTCTAAAGCTAATGAACTAAAAGAAATCCACCGCAAAATTCAACAAAATCAAGACAGCTTACAAAAAACCGAAAAGAAGAAGAAAACTTTAACTAGAGAAATTAATCGTAATAGTTATAAGATCAATCAACTTCAACTAAGCTTAAAATCCAACAAGATAAATATCGATAAATTAGGCTTGGAAATAACTTCGCTTAATGGTGATATTGATAACACTAAGAGCGATGTGGAGCTGAAAAACGAAGCTATTTATAAAATAATTCGAGAACTTCATTTAAAAGAGTCTGAGGACATAGCAATCTCTTTTCTCAAAAATCTCAGCCTCTCTGAGAGCCTAACTCAAATTAATGACCTCAATGACCTTCATAAGGCTTTAAGTAGGGATGTCAAAGAGCTCCTGTTACTCAAACAAGCTCTCAATAGTCAGCTTGGTCAGGTTTCCAAAAAAAGAAGTGGGGTAGAGCAAGAATATAAGACCTCTAGGGTCAGAAAGTCTTTGGTGGAAGAACAAAGATCTGAAAGAAGAAGTCTTTTAGCTATGGCTAAAAACCAAGCCAAGTCGTATGAAGAAGAAATCGATAAACTAAATAAAAGGCAAGAGGATATAGCCAAAGAAGTTGAAAAGTTAGAAGCCACTCTTCGTCGACAAATTAATCCAGATGGCCTACCACCCGAACGCCCAGGAATCCTTAGCTGGCCCGTAGAGAGGGGATACAAGCGCATTACCCAAGGCTATGGATCCACTCGATTTGCTCGCTATGGATACCGAGGTCGCTGGCATAATGGTATTGATATTGGTTTTCCTGGAGGTACGCCTATTTTAGCTTCAGCGGATGGTATTGTAACTAATATTGGTGATCAAGATAAATATTGTCGTAGGGGAGCGTATGGTAAGTATATAGTTATTCGCCACTCTAATAACTTAGTTACCTTATCAGCTCACTTATCTCGCATTGCCGTCTCTCCTGGAACAAGAATCAAGAGAGGTGATTTAATAGGTTATCTTGGTAGCACTGGCTACTCAACCGGTCCCCACCTCCATTTTACCGTTTACGACAGCAGCACCTTTAAGATGAGAAGGAGTCGCTCCTGCGGTCCTATGCCCTCTGGTGGTGACCTAGACCCTCGTAAGTACCTTTAATTTAATGGACTTACCTATTATAATAAAAAACAATCGTTAGGGGAGAGACCTAACATCTATATATATGATAGAGGGAATAACAAACGTCTTTAGTCTAATACTATACATGTTTAGACCTATTACAGAGCTCTTTGTAGTGCTGTATGGTCTATCAAGCAATGCCTTAGCTTTCGTAAGTTCTCTGTTCTAATGTCGCAAAAGGTACATTTTACGACACACTGCTAAATAAAAGAACCGGGGCTTTCCCGGTCTTTTTATATCTTTAGATACCTATGCACCTCCTCTACTCCTCTTTCCTTAGGTAGAGAGGCTTAATCTCCTCTATTTAAGCCGTTGCAAGGTTTTTATCCTATATGTTGGTAAATCACTGATCTCAGACCCTCTCCCCTGCAGGGAGGCGAATCTGAGTCAATAATCAAGATTATAGGCCAACCTCAATTGCTAAAGTAATTAGCTGTTTCATTAGTGAAAATAAATTTTCAACTTCGGAAAAATTATTTAACGTACTAGCTTCATTTACAGCTTCCAAGGCAGTGTGCCAATTATTTTGAGCAATCAAGAATTGAACATCTTGAAGAATATTAACCATTTCCATAATAGCCATATTATACAATATTATCCCCTATTTGTCAATGAATGCTTGCTTTTCCACAGGTTGATTAGCCTTTAATGACTTATAATTAAAGCACTATTAATAAAAGGTCCTCTTAAAGAAAGAATCTAGTCATTTATGCCTAAAAGAAAAAAGAAGGGTGTTAATCCCCTGTTTGTAATAGCTGCTATTGTTATTGTCGTAATTTTAATTCAATCTAGAAATTCCACCACTGTCGAAGCTCAGGAGTCAACTGTTAATCAATCAACTTACATTGATGCTTTGCTATCCAACAAAGAAATTGCTACTCAAAATCTAGCAGACAAATTGAAAGAATTGCAGACTCTTAAAGAAAGGGCAAGAGATCCTGAAGACATATTAACCATAGACCAAGCACTGGGGAGAGATGACGTAGCCATTCCTGAGATTGTAAGAAAAAAAAGGGAATTTGCACAAAAGCAACTAGATGATATTGAGATACTTAGTGATGATATTGCTAAAAGAAAGGATCGATTAGATAAAATAAATAAATCTCTGGAAGACGTTAATAAAGCAAATTTCGTCAATTATAGAAAAGAAATGAGCGAGCTAATAGAATATTATTCTAAGAAACTTAAATCTTATAATAAGGACTTAGAAAGGCTAAGGGGTCAAGCAGATACAATGAGGCAAGAGGCTCTTCGTAATAATAAAATGATAATTAAAACCGCAGAATCAGGATCAAATATCGTTATTACTGGCACAGAATGGGTAGATAAGGAGCTTGAAAAACAACATAGGCGTATTACTGATCAAGCAAAGGTTGCAGAAAAAAGAATAACTAATTTAACTGAAAAAATAGACGATGCCGCGAGTCGTGTTAAAGCAACTCTTTCACAAAAAGAGCTGGCCTTGCTCAATAAGACAGCTAAATTAAGTGGTGCTAGGAGTCTCATCACAAAATTTAGGCTCAAGCAGAGCCTGAGAAAATTGGGTAAAATTGGAATAATGGCTCTTCCGGTTTTTATAATAGGGATGACTCAACCAGAGTTTACGCCTGACTCATCACCAGATACAGGAGCCGATCCGAGTGACTATGGTATTAATCCATAATTTAAATTAAATGGATAATAAAAAAATAATACTATTATTATTAGTAGTATTAGTATTAGTATTAATCAAAAATATAGCGGATAAACCTTCATTAATTGAGGCTTCTGAAACGAATTATTCGGTTTGTTATAATAATGGCAAAATAGAATTAGTTGACGGAAAACCTTTCGAGAATTGGAAAGAATCGATGAAATCATCTTCTTTATCATCTCCCCTTCTAGCTCAGGTTAATCAGTCATCAGATCCAAGTTTAAAAGACTATAACATTGACATACCTGAAAAAGGAGAATTTAGGGGTGAAGAAAAGCCTGCTATTCAAGAACCTTCACAAGCAGGCTTTTTTGGCGGAGCTCTTTTTATAGGAAAGGGTTGTTTAAGACTATCACTTTCAGCCTTACAAGCTTATATTCTATATGAACAAGTTGATCAGATGAAAATAGCTTCTGAAATAGGAGATCAAAGATATGACGACATGGTACTATTACTCTCATATATTGAGATTCTATCAGCTTATGAAAAAAGAAAAGCTGGGGATTTGATTTTAGTTGGGGCATCTGGAACTCCTTATAATGTCTTTGAAGATCTCGTTACAGGAACTATTGATATTAAAAAATATCTTGGTAAAGAAGGATTTAAAAGATTTGTTGATGATTACATAACTGTAACGAAAGGAGGAAGTTTAGAAGATAAAATATTAAGAGATTTGCTAGTTAATGCTAGCTATCCTTCAAGCGTCTTAAGATCCCAAGATTCCAATCGACAAAGAATAAATACCGAAAAAATGCTTAAAATATTTGAACAAGGAGTTTTAAGTGATATTCTGCCAAGAGTTTACAACACTAAGTTCAAAAACATTGAAAGATATATTAATGACGTAAGGAAGGTAAGAAAATTTGAAGAAAATATCCCTGAATATCTAGAAGATATTTATAAGACAAACCTTCCTTTCAAAGAAAAGCTTGAATTAATTAAATATGTGGAAGAAATGAATAAAAGAGCTGCTAAAAAAGCCTCTGAAAGAAAAGCCCGTACGAAAAAAGAAGAATGGATTAAACAGTTAAGATTTGCTTATGACACAAGACTGAAGCCTAATATGCGTGAATATAAATTATACGATCCTAGTAGCGATGAACATATCTGGCGTAGCCAACAATGGGTAGCAGATAATGGTATAAAAATAGGAACAGAAACAATTCAACCTCCTAAGAATAAAAAAATAAAGCGACCTGAGCTAACTAACACTGAAAAAGCTATACGAAGTGGGAAAGAAAGGCCTTGGAAAGGTCCTTATTAAAAGCAATAAAAAACCTCTATTAGATAAGATTAGACCCATTAAATTTGCCACTTCCCTCCTCTATCAATAGAATAGAGGGGTATGATATACAGAGGGATAAAGACCTTTAAAGAGCAATGTGGTTATGATATTGATGGTGTTTGGTATCCTCGAGTCACTAAAATAGTTGATATTAAGGCTAAACCCGCCCTCTACCGCTACTACGCCGAACTAGGTAGCTTTGAAAAAGGAGAGAATATTAAAGAAAAATCCGCTAATGAAGGCACCTTAATCCACGATACGATGGAAAAGATCATGGTTGGTGAACAGGTTCAAATAGACCCTTCTATCAAGCCTTCTGTTGATGCTGCTCAACAGTTTATTAAAGATCATAATATTCAAATAGATCCTGAATATGTTGAAAAGCGTGTTGTTAACAAAGAACATCGGTACGCGGGTACAGTTGACTCTGTAGCTCTTATAGATGGTAAGTTTGGGGTTTTAGATATAAAGACGTCTCTCGGCATATATAGAGATTACTCCCTCCAAATCTCCGCCTACATGAACGCTCTAAAAGAAGAGCTCCCCGGCCTTCAAACTCGCTGGATATTAAGGATCGACCAGTTTAAGACCTGTAACAATTGTCGCTCCACTTTCAGATCTAAAGGTGGGCGAGATAAAGTAAGGAAGCCTTATCCTAAACCTAAAAATTGGGAAAGCTGTTCAGAAGATAAACATGATTGGTCTAAATTAACCGGCTTTATAGAATTAAAAGAATTCCCCTACTGGCAAGCCGACTTCAAAGCCTTTATGGGCGCCAAAATTCTTTGGGAGTGGGAAAACGAGTATTGGCTAAAAAGAGTTGGTTATTTATAATATAAATATTGGCTAAAAAGAAAACCCCTAAAATTCATCTAGTAGTTGTTTTAACTCTTTTAATAATTATTGCTTTTTTTGGTTATAGATATTTTACTTCGCAAGAAAGACAACGAGCTGAAGCCGGTCTTTTTCCAGTTGTTGGGGTTTTAATGGAAGCTGGTTGTATATACTTTGATATAGATGGTAACGAACATGATCAGAAAGCGACTGATGTTCCCGTCATGACTCTACATACTGGCGATCAAGTTCTGTCTCATTTAACTGATCATAATCCTTATCTCGACACCATTCTCGTCACTCTCTTTGGTCAAGATGTTTTTTTCTATTTTGGAAATCTATCATTAGACCAACTTAAACAATTGGCCAAGCTTCACCCTGGTATTGCTGCTACCGCCAAACAAAGTGAAGATGTGGTAAAGGTTTTAGAACAGATTTTTCCTTTCCAAATAAACGACCTTGAACAAGTTAGAATGAGATATGAGAACCAACATTCTAAATTAGCAGGAGCGCAGCAACATAATATAGATACTATAAGTAGCTACATAGGAGGTAGTACCTATAAAGACCTTGAAAAACAAATGGCTGATATAGAGAAAATTTTAGAAGAAGTGGGCGATCAAATAGCCTTTTTAGAAGATGAAGAAGAAAAATTCCTCTCTTTTTTAACAGCCGATATTTTTTGTAAAGATATAGGAGTTGATGTTAGCTAATTATCCACACCAATCTTACCTATAATAAAGGCTATAATTAATAACAATGGCTAAAAAGAGATCTAAGGAGAAAGATCCTTTACTTAAGGTAATTATTATAATTGCCGTCTTATTGTGTCTTGTCTTCTTAATTCAAACCTTTATAAAACCCACGGAAAGACGGGTTGAAGCTGGTGTAGGCGATGTTACTTTAAGATGTTACAACTACAGCGTAAAAAGAGTTATGCCTTACACAACCAAAGTCTTTACACTAGACCAAAATGAAAATGGTATACCTGACACCTTTGCTCTCTGGGTAAGCGGCGGACTTGCAGCTTATTTCCCAATTGGTGATATGAAAAACGACCTCCCTATTCTGCCCTTTAATATAGCTGGAGCAGGAACAGATACTGATACTTCTAATAAGATTATTAGCGCAATATGGTATGAAAAAAATAGACTTGAAGATTATATAGATAATCTCAAAAAAAACCATCTAAGAGAAGCTTATGAGGTTGTAATGATTGATAAAAAAGAGCCTGTATTAGACGAAAACGGTATTCAAGTTACAGATGAAGATGGTGAGCCTATTTATACACCAGTAACATATGATGATGGAAGTACTGTTCAGATCCCAAAATTAGATGAGGATGGTGAAAAAGTATTTGAAGCAGTATACCCTGTTGACTTACTTCGTGCTCCTGACGCCCTATTAGTAGCTATGGGCCATAATCCCGATGGAACGCTATACTCACAACACGTTGATCAATATAGAAAAGCTAATCAAAAGAAAAATAGGTTAGAATATTTACTTAAATTATATATAGCCACCCAAGGAGATCCTATTAATGATGATCCTAAATCTTTCACTGATTGTTGGCGTTTAGGAGAAATATTATTAGATATTCATAGCCCTTACTGGCTCTTCCCTGTCACACCAATGATAGAAGATTTTTATGATGTTACAAACGTCTTCGTAGATGCCTATAATGACCGAAGTTCAGGAGGTGGAGTTGGCGGTTCAGGAGGAGGTTTTACGGGTGGCTCAGGAGGTGATGATTCAGGAGGTGATGATTCAGGAGGTGATGATTCAGGAGGTG
>CAYSNH010000007.1:0-20143 GCA_964432405.1 uncultured Candidatus Saccharibacteria bacterium | reverse complement strand
GCTAGCCATCAGCTTCAATCCACCAATTAATATCTGGATCAGCCTCTTCTATTACTTGCTTCTGATCACTATCGTCTATATTTTAAAGAGGTATGAGACTTTATAAAGGATTCCTCCTCTCAACCATTGTGGTTTTAATAGTTTTTAATGGCTGGATTTGGCAACAGGTGTATTTTCAAACCTTAGCCGAGCCCGCCATTTATTTTTTTAATATTGGTCAAGGTGATAGTCAGTTAATTACCTTTCCCTCAGTCAAAATTCTTATCGACGGCGGTCGAGACCAAAGAGTGCTTAGTGAGTTAGATAAGGCTCTGCCAGACTTTGATGATAATGTTATCGACCTAGTTGTCTTGACTCATCCCGACTCTGATCACTTTGGAGGGTTGATAGATGTTCTCAAACATTACAAAGTCGGCGCCTTTATCACTAACGGTCAATTGGGTAAAAGCAAAAAGTTTAAAGAACTTCAATCAACTCTGGCTTTCTCTGATCTGGAAGCCATTCCTCTCTTGGCAGGAGATAGTATCAAATATCAAGATCACCTCATCAAAATCCTTTCGCCAGATTTTGTAGCTTTAAATAAAGATAATAAAAATGAAGCGAGCATAGTTGCCATGTTAGAAGTGAACGGAAACAAGATCTTATTAACAGGCGATATTGGTTTTGAAACCGAAAAGAAATTGAGCGAGCAATATAATCTCAAATCTGATATCTTGAAAGTAGCTCATCACGGCTCTAGATTTTCTTCTGATAAGGGATTTGTAGAGCGCGTTAACCCTAAAATCAGCGTTATTGGAGTTGGAAAAAACTCTTATGGCCACCCTCATCCTCAAGTACTAGAAACCTTGGCCTCTGCTAACTCCACAATCTATCGTACCGATACAGATGGAACGATAAAAATTATTTTAGATAAGAAATAGATATGAATAAAAGCTCAGTTAAATTCTTTCTAGTCCTAGTCGTTATCTTGCTAGTTGTGCAAGCCCTAGTTTATTTCTCTCTTAACTTTGATAACGTTAAAGATCTTCTTAGCTCCTCGAAAGATTCGGTTGAGAATATTGATTATAAATCCATTCGACTCTCAAAATTTACCAATCAAGGAAATAGCTTGCCTGTAATAAAGAAGTGTTCCTTTGTTACCGACCAAAAACCATCTCATAAGCCGGTTATATTTTCTGAAATAGCCTGGATGGGAAAGCTTGAGCAGAGTAATAAGGAGTGGCTTAAGATTCAAAAAATGATTGGCGGCAAGATAGATATCAAAGGTTGGCAGATAATTAATCAAAGTGGCCGGCTGTTTATTGATATCAATAGCTCAACTATTCTTTCTAATGAACAATCCTCTCTCACTCTTTATCGTGGCCCTGATTTCAAAGGTTCCATTAAAAATACCGACGAGGCTCTAAAACTTTTTGATTCTAATTGTAATTTGATTGATGAGGTCTTTGCTCAACCTCAATGGCCGGCTGGCAACAATGAGAAAAAGCTCTCCATGAAAAGAGCCGCCAACCTCACTTGGTATGATGATGGGGTAAAAAAGAAAGTTAGAAAAACTGATCAACCAGAAGAGTACTCAGTAGCTATTCAAACTCAGCCAGTTGATCAACTAATAATTAGCCACATCCAAGCAGGATCAGAACAAAGTTCTCAGGACGAGTTTATTAAAATATATAATCCCACTGATCAAGATCTTGATCTAGAAAATCTCTCACTCAAAAAAAAGACTAAATCGGGTAGAGAATATATTCTAGTTTCACCCTCAAAATTCAAAGGGATCATTAAAACCAAAGATTATTTTCTAATCTCTCACAAAGAATACTCCGGAACACCTGATTTATTTTATTCTAATCACTCCAGCCCCATCGCTTATTCCAATAACACTATTATCCTTTACGACACCACCGGACAGATCATTGATCAGATTAATTACGAAAGAATTAATAAAGATGACATTTGGCAAAATGAAAAATCCCCTCAGGAAGGGGATTAATCTTCCACTTTGTTTAGAAAGGGTAGGTTGTGTTTTTTGATAAACTCGATAAGACTCTTGCGAGGAATTCTACGATGATTGGAACCTGGAATTTTAAATCCCTTCAATAATCCTTGATCAAATAGAGAGATGACTTTAGCGATAGAAATACAACAAATCCTAGCTACATCTCCGGTGGTAAAGATTTCTGCCTTCTTCCATGCATTACTCATTAATCCTCCTTTCTAATAAATTCAATTTGCTACTTTTATTTTATACAATAAAAGCCCCTCTGTTGAGGGGTCTTCTTTATAAGAAATTGCTGCCAGACAGGGATTCGAACCCCAATTTCCTGGGCCAGAACCAGGCGTCCTACCATTAGACGATCTGGCAATTTCGTGGTCTTAGTATAATATAAGTTTTGATAAAAACCAATACCAAGCTATATCTTCTCATCAACCTCTTTAGGTTTCTCTCCAGCAAACTGAATCTTCTTTAATATCAATTGACCATCTTTTAATTCAGCTTCTAAGATCTTCATCCTTTTTCCATCTCTGAAAGTATAAGCTCCTGGCTCTGGATTGAGAGCTCTCACTTTACACCAAATAGCAATAGGATCATCTTTCTCCAAATCCACCTCCGCATCCTCAGTCTTGAGCTTGTTAGTCAAAGTTGCTTGATCATGATCCTGAACGTGAGGAGCAATTTCTTCTTTCAGATAAGAGGGGAGGGTTTTAATTAATAGCTGCCCACTTAACTTAGCCAATCTTTCTGATAAAGAGGTGTAAGTGTCAGTATCTTCAATTGATAGCTTTTCTTGGGCTAATATTGGGCCATGATCAACTTCTTCATCGATAATAAACAAACTAGTACCGGTTTCTTTTTCTCCTGCCATAATAACGCTCTGAATTGGGGTGGCACCACGATATTTAGGTAGAAGTGAAGGGTGAACCCCTACCATACCTTTTTGAGGCATTTCTAGAACCCATTTGGGCAAGATCTTACCATAAGCTGCTAAAACAAAAACTTCAGCATCAAAACTCTCCAATTGCTGAGCAAAAGCTTGGTCTAATTCTTCTGGTTGTAAAACCGGAATGGATTGATCAACTAACTTTTTAACCGCTGGGGGAGTAATAGTCTTATCTCTACCACTCGGCCTGTCAGGGTTAGTCACCACCGCTACCGGTGGCATGTCAGCATTAATTAACTCTTGTAGTATGGTGGCGGCAAAATCTGGTGTGCCAAAATATATATATTTCATTTATTTTTTTGCTGCGTAAACATCCTTTGATCTATCGATAAATAATTTTCCTTCTAAATGATCTAATTCATGTTGAAATACTCGAGCTAGAAAACCCCAGGCCTTAATCTTAATCTTCTTGCCATCAGCATTCTGACACTCTAGCCAAATCTTTTCTGAACGAGCTACCGTACCAAATTTTTCTGGCACACTAAGACAGCCTTCCTCCATCTCATTCTTCTCGGTAGATTCTTTAACTATTTTTGGATTAAAGATCGCATAAAACTTATCATCCACCTCTGCCACAAACATTTTTTCATCCAACCCCACCTGATTAGCACTCAAGCCAACACCATCAGCTTTTTTCATTGTGGTCCTCATTTTTTTGACTAATTCCCGAAGTTCCTTTTTGGTATATTTATCAAAATCAAAAACAGCGATCTTTTTACGCAATAACTTTTCCTCTGTTTTATTTTTCTCCAGGTATATCTTCATCTTTCTTGTGCCAAAGCTTCATGAAATAAGCTCCTTTATTTTTAATATGTTTTCTTTCAGCAACTTTTTCTGCTAAAGCAATTAGTTGTTGATTATCATTCTTCTTAGCCAAACGCATATATAAAGACTTATGATTAGGGTCTTCTAAAAGTTCTGTGAGGCGCAAGCCTGTTAATTGATGAGATTCATAAACTCGTGATGTCTTACCCCGATCTGAAAGCTCATTCATATAATCGGGAAGAATCTTTTTGATATCTTCCATAATCAAAAGAATACTGTTTTTTAACACTATTTTCAATTACCTTCTTTTCAAAAATCCTCTGATCAAGCATAATTAAATCTAATATGGTTACAAAATACAAAAAGCCTCTTCTAGTCATTCTCGTAGCTGTGCTGATTGTGGCTGCAGGTGTTAATGGTTATTTTATCGGTACAAGAAATCCTCAAACCCTTATCGTTAAAGGAATAGATAATATTGAGGATGGTAAGGTTAAGAACGCCGATTTTGGTACCGTCTGGCAAACCTTAGATCTCCTCAAAAAACATCATCTTAATGCTGATAAGATTAATAATCAGGAATTAGTATATGGAGCTGCCAGTGGTCTAGCTGCTTCCCTTAAAGATCCATACACCGTTTTTCTCAAACCAGAAGACTCTAAACGCTTCACGGATGATATTAGAGGAAAGTTTGGTGGTATTGGCGCTGAGATTGGAATTAGAGGTGAGTTCATTTCTATCATAGCTCCTCTCGAAGGATCACCTGCTGAAAAAGCTGGTATCAAGGCGGGGGATAAGATTCTAGCTGTTAATGCTAGCACCACCATCAACATGACCCTTAATGATGCGGTAAAGAAGATTCGAGGCCCTCGCGGTTCCAAAGTAACCCTCACCATTCTTCGTAACGGAGAGGAGAAAACACGAGACATCACAATCACCCGAGGTATTATTAAGATCCCTACAATAAAATGGGAGATGAAGGAAAATAAGATTGCTCACGTTCAATTCTTTAACTTTAATGAAATAGCTCCCAAAGTTTTCCCTAAAGCTTTAAATGAAGCTCTTCGAGCTGGAGCCAAAGGCTTTATCCTTGATCTTCGTAACAATCCCGGCGGTTTTCTTGAGGTGGCGGTCGCCCTTACCAGCGTCTTTGTGGAGAATGGTAAGACGGTTGTAATTGAGGAATTTAGCTCTGGTAAAAGAAATACCTTCACCGCCAACGGTCAGGCCGCTCTTAAAGACGCGCCCTTGGTAATATTAATTAACAAAGGCTCTGCTTCTGCTAGTGAGATTATGGCCGGTGCTATTCGTGACAATAATGGTACCACCATCATTGGAGAAAATAGTTTTGGTAAAGGAACCGTTCAAGAGCTAAAGAAGCTTTCTGATGGCTCAACCCTTAAAGTCACCATCGCTCGTTGGCTTCTTCCTGGCGGCGACATTATTGAAAAAAATGGCATCAAGCCTGACATAGAAGTTAAGATAACCGAAGAAGATGCTGAAAACAAAAAAGACCCTCAATTAGATAAAGCTCTTGAAATTTTGCAAAAACAAATGCAAAATAAGAGCTAATGAAAGTTCTCTTATTAAAAGACGTTAAAAATGTTGGCAAACGACTCGACGTTATTGATGTTAAGTCAGGTCATGCTCGCAATTATCTGATTCCTAATAATCTAGCTGTTGTGGCTAATAAAGCTAGTTTGGCTCGTAAAGCTAATCTAGAAAAAGAACAAGCCTTAAATATCGACCGAAACAAAAAGCTAGCTGAGCAGATGGCTGCCGACTCTTTAGAATTCTCCGTTAAAACAGGGGATAAGGGAGAGATTTTTGAATCAGTTAATAAAGATGGTATTAAAAAAGCCCTGATCGCCAAAGGTTATCAAGACTTTTCTGTTGAGTTATCTCAGTCTTTAAAAGAATTAGGTGATCATCAGGTTGAGATAAGCTTCCCTCAGGGAATGAAGAGTCAGATTAAGGTAACTATTAAAGCTCAATAGCAATAACCTTAACATCTCTCTTCCGGCCATCAAATTTAGTCTTTTTCTTAGATGTAAATTTAACCACTCCCGCCTTAAGAGCATACAAAGTATCATCGCCACCTCGAGCCACATTGTCACCATTTAAATAACGAGTGCCTCGCTGTCGAAGAATTATCTGTCCAGGAAGAACTTTCTCACCATGATTCTTCTTAACTCCTAATCTCTTAGAAGCTGAATCTCTTCCTAGTTTTGTTGAACCACCTGATTTTGTATGGGCCATATTACTACCTAATATAACTAATCAAACTCTAACTGTCAATTAAAATGAAACCCTTTCTTCTCTTCACTATTACAGCTATTCTTATCGCTTTTGCTGCTTTTGGCCTCGGCTATCTTTATCATGGTCAGAATGAGGTTAATCCCATAATTATTGAAAAGCAAGGCTAGAGAGCGGTACAATAATAACAATGAAACTCCTTAGTCGGTTAGACGATAATTTTTTAAAGGGCCGCAACTGTCTTTTACGCATCAACCTTGATATCAAAAAGGAGCCTAATGCTAAAAACTGGCGTCTGCAGGCCGTAGTGCCGACAATTAAATACCTTCTGGATCATGGGTCGAAAATAAAGATTTTGAGCCATCGTGGCCGTCCTGAGGGCGAAGACAAGGAGCTGTTGCTAGCACCCATGATAAAAATTCTCTCTCAAATGGTTGGTCAGAACTTGGATTATCTAGAGAATGTTCGTTTCAACCCTTTAGAACATGAGAATGATGATAAATTTGCTGAAGAATTAGCTAAAAATGGCGACTTTTATGTTAATGATGATTTCGCTACCAGCCACCGTCCTCACGCCTCCATCTCTGCCATTACACGCCACCTACCATCCTTTGCTGGCCTCTTGTTAGAAAAAGAAATCAAGGTGCTGTCTCGAGTAAGGGATAATCCCAATCAACCTCTAGTAATGCTTATCGGCGGTATTAAGATTACTGATAAGGCTGCTGCCATTGAACATTTGTATGATAAAGCCGAAGCCTTCCTAATGGGCAGTGCCTATATCGACCAAGCGGATCCTATTCTTCAGAAAGAAAAAGTTATCATTCCAGCTGACTGGTCTACCGACAACAGCAATGAGCGTGATATCGGCCCTCAAACTATTAAACAATATCAAGAAATTATTGGCCGAGCCAAAACTATCATCTGGAGTGGGCCGGTTGGTTTGGTTGAACTACCCAAATTCAGTATTGGCTCACGAGCTGTTGCTGAGGCTATCGCCAAGACCGATGCTTTTGCTGTAGCTGGCGGTGGTGATACCAGTCACTTCTTGATTGAAGAGGGCGTAGCTGATATGTTTGATTTTATATCCACCGGCGGGGGAGCCATGCTCGATTTCTTGGCTGATAAAAAACTACCTGGCCTAGAAGCCTTAAAAAGATGAAACCGATTGTAATAATATATCACCATAATTGCCCAGACGGTTTTAGCGGTGCTTGGGCTGCTTATAAAAAATTTGGCAACAAAGCCGACTACATTGGCGGCAAGCATCGAGAAACACCTCCTTTTATAAAAGGCAAGATCGTCTATTTTATTGATTTCAGTTATCCGCCTGAGATAATTAAAGACTTTATCAAAAATAATAAACAGGTCACGATTATCGACCATCATGTTACCGCCAAAGAATCAGCCGAAATGACTCAAGATTATCTTTTTGACCTTGATCACTCTGGTGCCGTATTAGCTTGGCAGTATTTTCACCCCGGCAAGCCCGTCCCTCAATTCCTTAAACATGTAGAAGATGTTGATCTCTGGCGTTTCAAACTAGCTAATAGCAAAGAGATAATGACCTATATTGACACTTTTGACTTCACCTTTCCTATTTGGAACAAGTTAGTTAGAGAAATAGAGGACAAAGATTCTAGAAAAGATTATATTGAGAAAGGTAAGGTTATCTGGAAGTCTCAAGAAAAAATCCTCAAAAAAATAGTTGATAGTAATGCTTATTTAGTTGATTTTGAAGGACATCAACCTTTAATTATTAACGCTCCCGCTTTTTTTGCTTCCGAAGCCGGCCACATGTTATACGAAAGAAAGCCTCCACTAGCATTAGTTTGGAGTCAAAAGGGTGATAGAATTAAAGTCTCGTTAAGGTCAGATGGCACCGTCGATGTCGGACAAATAGCTCTAAAATACAATGGCGGAGGACATAAGGCAGCTGCAGCTTTCTCTCTAAACGTCAATGAAGAAAAACCATGGAAAACAATAGGATAAATATATATAGCGATGGGGGTGCCAGAGGCAACCCTGGACCAGCTGCTATCGGGGCAGTTATTGGTGATAAGAAGTTTAATAAAGCAATCGGTGAAACAACTAACAATGATGCTGAATATCAAGCTGTTCTATTTGCCTTAGAAAATGCTCGCAAGCTATTAGGCAAACAAAAAGCTAAACAAAGCGAGCTAATCATGCATGTTGATAGCGAGTTGTTATATAAACAAGTTAGGGGAGAATATAAAATTAAGAATGAAGTTATTCAACAACATTTTATTAATTTCTGGAATGCTAAACAGGATTTTAAATCCGTTACCGTTAAACACGTACCTCGGGAACAAAACAAAGAAGCTGATGCTTTAGTTAACGAAGCTTTAGATAGTCCTTCTAAAAATACTGGTTCGTTGCTATAAAACTTGACTTTTTTAAATAAATAAGCCATAATAGCGGCAGTTCTTCACATTTATCAAAAGGAGCTTTTCACGGATGAAGCAAAAATGGACTCAAGATGGTCTGACCAACTTCATAGGAGAAAGTCAGGCGAATGGCAAGCAAATAGACCTCAAAAATGGTCTTCTGAAAGGGTTAGACCTTACCGGCATTGATCTTAGCGGATCATTTCTGGAAGAGGCCGACTTCTCAAATTGTATCTTGGAAGGCGCTAAATTGCGTGGTATCCATGCTAAGAAAGCGGTTTTTGATGGGGCTAACCTCAGTGGCGCAGATTTATCGTCAATGAATGGTAAATTCTCATCATATCAAACCGATCTTACCGGAGCCAGCATGAAGCAAATCTGCGCTAAGGGGATTAAATTCTTCAAAGTGCGCTTCTGGCATACTGACTTGTTTCAATCCGATCTGTCTTATGCTGATTTTTCACATAGCAGTATGGATGCTTTCACTAACTTTTCTCGTTGCGACCTTCGCCATTCCAATTGGAAAAGCGTCGCTCTAGGAAGGGTTGATTTCTATCAAGCTAATATCTGGGACTCATTGAACGTTTCCTCAGAAATTAGCCAGGAATACATCAGTCAGATGAAAAAAACCATCAATTTCAGGAAAAGCACTATGGCTGTATAAGCCATTCATCTCCCGGGTAAAACCGGGAGATTTTTTATCATCATTTGTTATAATAGAAATCATGAAAAGCTATTATGAAAAAGAACGTCATCCTTGGGGTACTAAAGTTTTCCCTTTTATTAAATATTCTGTAAAACATTTAAAGCCCGGTAAAGTCTTAAGTTTAGGAGGAGGTGATGGTGTTGATAGTATGTACCTAGCCAAGAAGGGTTTTGAGGTAACTAATGTTGATATCGATCCTCAAGCCATAAAAATTTTCAATGAAGATGCTAAAAAAGCCTAGCATTGACAAAACCTTATTTTATGCTACAATAACCTTGGAAGCTGAGACGATAGCTTTTTGAAATTAATTTTAAAAAGAGGAAAGTCCGGACACTCCCTTACTTTTGTAAGGAGCAGGGTAGCAGGTGAAAGCCTGTCGGTATAAGTTTTTTAAACGAAGCCAGAGGTGCGAGCAGTGACGCTCTGATCCGCAAGGTGAAGAGGAGCCCTATCCCAAGCTAGATGGCTCAACCTGGTCATAGGGGTAAAAAGACCAGGGTGAAACGGCTAAATCCTTATCCGAGTGCAAGGTCGTGCCTGACTTAGTCAGGAGTGCCGCAAAGATTAATTATCGTCCTAGACAGAATCCGGCTTATTAGTTTCCCAAAAAAATAACCCACCTTTACGGTGGGCTTTTTTGTTCTTTTTTATTTTAAACCAAAAGTATCATTAAAGCCATACCCGCCATGACCACGTCCTCTACCAAGGTAAACTTGGTTAGCGGCACTTTAATCAACGTTCCTAAACAAGCACACTGAACTCTTCTCGGAGAAAAAAGATTAATAGTTACTCCAATGGCGCCGATGACCATAATCACTAAAGTGATAGCAGCCATCACCTTAATCTCATACATCATTAGATAAGAAACGCCTAATCCCAATTCAATCAATGGATAGATAAAAGCGTACACCTTACTTTTCTTAGCTATTAAATCATACTCGGAAAAAGCGTGGGCAAAACCTTGCCAGTCAGCTAATTTTAAAAATGAGAGAGCAACCAACAATCCTCCCATAACATAAATCATTGTATTCATTATCTTATTTCCTTAATAAAATTATAAACCTCCTCTCCATGTTCAGGAGGATTAACCTTATCCCACACTCTTAAAACAACGCCTTTTGGATCAATAACAAAAGTAGAGCGAACCGTACCCATATATTCTCGGCCCATCATATTTTTCTTTTGCCAAGCTCCAAACGCCTCAATTAACTGATGGTCCTCATCAGACCAGAGATCAAAATTTAATTCATATTTTTCAATAAACTTTTTATGGGAAGCTGCCGAGTCCTTACTCACCCCCACCACCTTCACTCCTATTTTCTTTAACTCAGCATTCCAATCCCTAAAACTACAAGCCTCCTTGGTACAACCCGGTGTATCATCTTTAGGATAAAAATAGAGCACTACATACTGACCATCTAAATCAGCCAAAGAAACCTTTTCATTATTAATATCCTTAACTTCAATTACCGGCACTTTATCTCCTACCTTTAACATATCTATATATTATAATATTCACGATACCAATCAACAAACTTTGGAACACCCTCCTTAACAGTCGTCTGCGGTTCATAACCCAACATCTTCCAAGACCTCTCAATATCCGCATAACTTTTCAAAACATCCCCGGGCTGCAATGGCATCATCTTCATCTGAGCCTTCTTGCCTGTAGCTTCCTCAATCTCTTTAATAAAATCTAATAACTGAACCGTCTGACCACAACCTAGATTAAATATTTCAAAAGGATAGTTCTTATCCAAAGAAGCCACCACTCCTGAGACAATATCATCAACATAGGTAAAGTCTCTCACCATCTGACCATCATTAAAGACGGTAATCGGCTCCTCCTCTAGAATTCCTTTGGTAAAGATAGCCAGGGCCATATCCGGTCGCCCATAGGGACCGTAGACGGTAAAGAAGCGCAAACCGGTACAATTCAAATCAAAAAGATGATGGTAGCTATGAGCCACCACCTCATTTGCTTTCTTGGTAGCCGCATATAAAGAAACAGGGAAGTCAGTATTATCAGTCACCTCAGACTTTTCTTTTTCTAAATCACCATAAACCGAACTACTAGAAGCATAAACAAAGTTTTCTACCTCGGCTTTTTTAGCTTCCTCAATCACATTACCAAAGCCAATAAGATTAGCTTGATTGTATAAATGAGGCTGTTCCACGCTTAACCGAACTCCTGCCAAAGCAGCTAAGTGACAAACCTTGTCAATCTTATGCTCCTGAAAAACTTTTTGAACTAGCTCTAGATCATTAATATCACCTCGATAGAGCTTATATCCTGGATACTTCTCTAAAATATTATTCCGATCTTCTTTCAATTGAGGTTCATAATTATATGAATTAAAATTATCAATTCCAACAACCTGATCACCTCGCTCTAAAAGAACCTTACTCAAATGGAAGCCAATAAAACCAGTACTTCCAGTTATTAATATAGTTTTATTCATAATTGCTGCCGGGCAGGGATTCGAACCCCGATATCCAGGACCAAAACCTGGCGTCCTACCATTAGACGACCCGGCAATTTACACCTTATTATGCCCTAAATTCTCTATAATGGCAATCTCAATTGGAATGTGAGGAAAGGGGGAATAACGCATTTCGCTATATGCTCTAATGAGAGATTTTATTACACCCACTTGCTTATCAACCTCTATTAATTGAACGTGTTCTTTTAGTTTCACTAAATCCTCACTAGTTAATTCTTTGACATAAACACTCTCTAATTGTGGGTCTAGTTTTAAGGCTAGAACTCTTCTCATATAAAAGAGAAGTTCTTTATGTAAGTCGGTTAAATTAGCTCCACTCTCATTCATCTGAGCTAGAGATTGTAATGAGCCTGGTAAATCTATTTTGATAATAAAATCTGCTAGCTCTACCACCTTCTTGAAACCAACTCGACCAATAATCTGCTCCACCGCCTCTAGATTAGCCTCATCAGCTAATGTAGTAACCTGATCTAAAAGAGATTCAGCATCTCTCAAGCTACCCTCTGCTGAAGCTGCCACCAACTCCAAAGCCTCATCATCAATCTTTAACTTCTCATCTTTAACAATCTTCTTAAGTTTACCCACAATATCGCTGACTGTAATCTTGCGAAGATTAAACCGTTGAGTTCGAGAGGTGATAGTGGCCGGAACTTTATCATACTCAGTAGTCGCAAGAATAATCATGGCGTGTTCCGGTGGTTCTTCTAAGATCTTTAACAGGGCGTTGAAGGCCTCTTTAGTTAACATATGAGTCTCATCAATGATAAAAACCTTCCGCCTGCAAGAGGAAGGGGAGAGACGAATAGTTTCTTTAAGACTTCTGATCTCATCAATTCCTCTGTTAGAAGCCGCGTCAATTTCAACAACATCCATAGCTCGACCATTGCTAATATCTATGCAAGCCGAACATTTGTTACAAGGCTCACCATTTTTTACCACATCCTTTTCCTTTTGACAGTTAGCTATCTTAGCTAACAAGCGAGCAGTAGTTGTTTTACCCGTTCCTCGAGGACCGTAAAAAAGATAGGCGTGTGCCAACTTGTTCTGCTTAGCTGCATTTTGAAAGATGGAAACTAGAAGCTCTTGGCCGATAAGCTCCTTAAAACTTTGTGGTCTATATTTGCGATAAATTGCTAATGACATAAAATTAATATTACATAAATTAATTATTTTGGAAAAAGAATGCCTTATAAAAAAATTTTGGAGCTGGTAGAAGCTAAAGAGTTGGACATAGCTAATGTTAATTTAGCTAAGATCACTAACGACTTTATCAACCACGTTCGAAATTTAGAAAAAGGAACCGATCCTCAAGTTCTAGCTGACTTTATCTCTATCGCCGCTAAACTGATGCTCATCAAGTCCAAATCCTTATTACCCTCTCTCACACTCACTGAAGATGAAGAAGAGGATATCAAAGAATTGGAAACTCGTCTCCAACTCTATCAACAATATAGGGGAGCTGACAAGCACATTGAAAAACTTTGGCAGAATAAAGATCTCTCTGGTTCCCGCTCTTATCTTCTTGCTTGCTCTCTAGAACAGCGTCAAGTTTTTCATACGCCTGAAAAACTAACCACCGCTCAACTTTTAGAAAGTATCAAAAACCTAACTCTAGAAGTTCAAAAACTTTTTCCTGACAAAGAAAAGATTAAAATAAAAGTAGTCTCTCTTAAAGATAAAATTGAAGAGGTGATTAAACGCTTTCAAAAAACCAATCAGCACAAGTTTAGTCAGCTAGTTAATCAATCTCAAAAAGGGGAGGTGGTAGCTACATTCCTAGCTATTCTTCATCTCCTTAAAGATCAACAGATTGATATCAAGCAGCCTCAATTATTTGAAGAGATAACTATTAACAAAATATGAACAATCTAATTGCTAAACTAGAAGCCTTACTCTTTCTTCACGGAGAACCAATCTCTATTAAAAAAGCTTCTCAAATATTAAAGGTAAAGGAAGGGGAGCTTGATCAAATTATTCAACAACTTGATCAACTGCTAAACCAGGATAATCGTGGCCTGTGTCTTTTAAATAACAATAAATCCTTACAACTAATAACCAAGCCTGACTTATCAGATCTAGCTAAACAACTAATCAAGCAAGATCTTCAAAACGATCTTACGCCAGCCGCCTTAGAAGCCATCTCTATCATCGCCTACAGCGGTCCGATTAGTCGCGAAGAGCTAGAATATATCCGCGGCGTTAACTGCACTTTTATATTACGCAGTCTTCTAGTTAGAGGATTAGTTAATAAACAAGATAATCAGTATCAGGTTAGCTTTGATTTGTTAAAGCACCTTGGTCTTAGCAATGTAAATCAACTTCCAGAATATGAAAAATATCAGATGATAAAACAAAAGTTACGCACCAATGAAACGCTATCATAAAACATTAATCTTATTATTCGCTGGAGCTGCCGCATTATTGATTAATAATACGATAGAGCCTCCAGAACCAAGAACAGTCTCTAATCAAGTTATTGAAGAGAGTAGTTTGAGTGCCAACGCCTCCTTTATCAAAAAACCCACTGTCATCAAATTCAACCCCGACCCACCTCAGAACCTCAACCTTGAATCCGCTCTTATCAAAGATCTAGAATCCAACACCTACTACCTCCGACTAAAAACTCACCAACAATGGCCCATGGCTTCTTTAACGAAGTTACTAACCTCTGTGATAGCTTTAGAAAAAATGAATTCCTCAAAAAAAATCAACGACCTTATTAAAAGAATGATGATTTATTCTGATAATCGGGCTGCTGAACAACTATCTGAGGCCTATGGCCGTCAAGAATTTCTAACCGCTATGCAGGAGAAAACAAAGCAATTGGGGATGGAAAACACTAGTATATTTGACGAATCTGGTTTATCATTCTTAAATCAGTCAACCGTTGAAGATTTAGAAAAACTGGTAGTTTATATCACTAAAAAACACCCTCAAATCTTTCAATTTAGCCGCGAATCAGAGATTGTAGTTAATAACAATAAACGAAAAAATATCAATAAATTTGCTGGTCAGACCGATTTTTTAGGGGGTAAGACCGGCTATACTGATGAAGCTCATGGTAATTTAATTACCTTATTCGAATTCAATGGTCATCCAGTAATGATTATTGTTCTAGGTACGGCCGATCGTCACGAGCGCTTTAATCAGACAAACATTCTCCGTCAATGGATTTCCAAATTTTACAACTCATAAGAGTATTAGGAATCTCCGTTATTTCCTTCTTAACCGCCCTCGGCCTCACGCCGTTGGTTTTTAAGTTTCTTGAAAAATACAAATTCAACAAGCAAATAAGAGCGAGTACTGATGCTCCTATATACTCTCAATTGCATCAGAAAAAAGCCGGCACTCCTACCGGAGGCGGAATCATCATCTGGGCCACAGTCATTGGCCTCGCTCTTATCTTTTTCTTATTTAGTCTCGTCTTCAACCATATTTTCAGCTACCTTGATTTTATTAACCGCGCTCAAACCTATCTACCGCTAGCCGCCATGCTTATCGCAGCCGGCCTTGGCTTATTTGATGACGTATTGGGCATTATGAAAATCGGTCCTAAAGGTGGTGGTTTGGCTGTTAGAAATAAAGTTCTTCTTTATCTCGTCCTCTCCTTATTAGGAGCTCTCTGGTTCTATTTCCGATTAGATTGGAACACCATCAACGTTCCCTTATTAGGCAACGTTGTTATTGGCTTGTGGTACATTCCTTTCTTCATGTTTATTATCACCGCCAGCGCTTTTTCTCTTAATGAAACCGACGGCTTAGATGGTCTAGCTGGAGGAGTCTCTCTTCTCGCTTTCACCGCTCTAACCGTAGTGGCCTTTGTATTAGAACGCTATCACTTAGCCGCTTTTAGTGGCGCTACTATTGGTGCTCTATTAGCCTTCCTCTGGTTTAATGTTCACCCCGCTAAGTTCTTTATGGGTGATACTGGTTCAATGGCCCTAGGAATCACCCTGGGCACGGTAGCACTACTAACCAATACCGCTCTCTGGCTTCCATTCTTCTTATTTATTCCAGTGATAGAATCTCTATCCGTTATTATTCAAATGACTAGTAAAAAGATATTTAAAAGAAAAGTATTTATCTCCACCCCCATCCATCATCATTTTGAAGCTATCGGCTGGAAGGAGAGTCAGATCGTTATGCGTTTTTGGATTCTCTCTGCCATCTTCACCTCTCTTGGTTTAGTATTATTCTTCCTTAATCACTTTCTTGGGTAAAACAAAATCCACCCGAAGGTGGATATTGCCAAACTCCCAACCGAAGCTGGAAATTCTAACTGAAATAAGAACGAATCCTCGTTTCAGCTAACTTTAAATATAAATATTAATAAGCCGATTATCAATAAAAGTTATCCACAGGTCTTACTAAAAAATTTTTCGTAATAAACTTTTGCCAAATCTTAGTTGATTTAATGTTATTTGTGATAAAATACACCTATGCTTTTGATAAAGAATGTAAAGGTTATCGATGGCACTGGCGCCGAAGCTTATGCCAGTGATGTTTTAGTTAGTGGTAACCGGATCTCAGCGATTGGCAACTTTCCTAATCGGAAGGCTGATCAAGTTATTGAGGGGCTAGGTGGCTATCTCATGCCCGGCTTTATCGATGTTAATACTGACGCTGATCATCAACTAACTCTCTTTACCAATCCTCATCAAGAAGACTTCCTTAAACAAGGTGTCACCACTATCATTGGTGGTCACTGCGGCTCCTCCTTAGCCCCACTATTATACGGCTCCCTTGAGTCGATTAGAAAGTGGACCGATCCTAGCCAGATCAATGTTGATTGGCATGATTTTAAAGAATTCATTACCGCCATGAAAAAACACCCTCTTGGTGTTAACTTTGGTACTTTAGTCGGTCACTCTACCATCCGCCGAGCTATCATTGGCGAAGACTTAAGAGATCTGACCGAACAAGAGATAAAGGTCTTTGGTGAAATTATCAAAGAATCTTTAGAAGAAGGGGCTCTAGGTTTATCAACAGGCCTCAGCTACGTACACTCTCGACAAACCCCTTATCATGAGATAAAAAAATTGGTTTCTATACTTCTTCCATACAAAGCAGTTTATTCTACTCATCTTAGAGATGAAAAAGAAGATCTTTTTGCCGCCGTTAATGAGACTATTAATCTTTTTCAGGAAACAGGTGTTCGCACCGTTATCTCTCACTTCAGGCCGTTAATTAAATATGAAAAAAACTTTGATGCCGCTTTTAATCTAGTCGACAAGACTGTTGGCAAGATGGACTTCTATTACAACCTCTACCCATTTGATACCAGTATTATTCCCATCTACACCCTCCTTCCTCTCTGGGCTCAAAAAGGAAGCTTGCACGACATGCTCTCCAGCCTCCAAACCTCCGCTACAAGAGCTCGCGTATTAAAAGAACTACCCACCTTCAAAAAAGGAGAATTAATAATAGCTAGTGCGCCCGGCAATGATCATATGGTTGGTAAGCATCTTGGAAAAAGAGACCTCCTTAAAGCGATGCTCAACTCCAATCTTAAAGCCCAGATTTTTCATAAGAATATTAACCACAATAAAACTATTGAACTTCTTTTTGCTAACAAAGCCCTCGTTGGCTCTAATAGCGGCGGACTAGGGGAGCGCTCCACCAAAACCTTCCCCACATTCATCGAACTTGCCGAACAAAGAGAGAGCTATCCGTTAGAAAAAGCTATTCAAAAAATAACCTCCATACCAGCCGAGAAATTTAATATTCCAGAAAGAGGTCGCATCATGGAAGGCTACTTTGCCGACCTCACACTCATGCTTAATAATAAAGTCAAATATGTTGTTGTTAATGGTCAAGTGGCGGTTAATAAAGGGGAGTGTAACAAAACTACCGCTGGCACCATTATCACCCGTGGTTAACCAATGTTTAAGAAAAAAAGTAGTGGAATTGTTAGAAGGAGGAGGAGGAAGAAGTCTGATTTAATTATTATTTTTTGCACCTTTTTCTTGGTGGTAGCCGGCCTAGTTATGCTTGCCAGCGCCTCTTCTAATATTGGTAAAATCCGTTTTGATGACACTTACCACTACCTCAAACACCAATTAATGTTTGGCTTCTCCTTCGGCCTGATTGGCTTCTTTCTGGGCTCTAAGATATATTATCGTTTTTATGAAAAAATAGCCGTTATATTGATTCTGGTAGGGTTAGGGCTCCTCCTAATGGTCTTCACCCCCTTTGGTCTCCAAACCGGTGGCGCAGAACGCTGGATTCAACTAGGGCCCATATCCTTTCAACCAGCCGAGTTTATGAATATTGCCATGATTATCTATCTGGCCGCCTGGCTGAGGAAAAAGGAGCGCACTAAAAAAGCCCTCAAAGGATTAGTTCCTTTTTTGATAGTGGTTGGCCTCACGACCTTCCTCCTTCTCAAACAACCTAGCACCTCTTCCGCTGCCATCTTATTAGCCATCTCCCTCATTGTTTATTTCGCCAGCGGCACCAAGATTTCGCACATTCTAGCTATTATTTTAATTGGAACGATTGGTTTTGGCTCAGTTATCTATTTATCACCTTATCGTTGGGAAAGAGTTCAATCGTTTTTAAATCCAGAAGCTAATCAACTTTCATCTGGTTATCATATCAATCAAACTTTAATTGCTATCGGTAGCGGTGGTCTTTGGGGTGTTGGTTACGGTCAATCAACTACCAAAAGTAATTATCTACCCGAACCTATCGGCGACTCTATATTTGCTGTGATTGCTGAGGAGATGGGCTTTGTGGGAACAGGAGTGCTCCTGGGAGTTTTTCTATTATTAATTATTCGAACCTTCCAAGTCGCAGCTCGAGCCAGGGATAGATTCGGCCATCTGTTGTTAGTAGGTTTTGGCTCATTAATAGCCCTGCAAACATTTGTTAATATAGCAGCGGTTTCTGGAGTCATTCCATTAACTGGTGCTCCTTTACCCTTCATTAGTTATGGAGGGACCGCTCTAGTATCTTTTATGACTATTGCTGGTATTATCAATAATGTGTCTAAATATAATTAACTATGAAAATTAGAATCCTTATCACCGGCAGTGGCAGCGGGGGACACGTCTTTCCCTTGGTGGCTGTTGCTAGGCAAATACAACAAATAGCTGTGAAGAGTAACTTGGATTTAGATCTTCGTTATTATGGCCCTAAAGACATCTACACCTCCTACATCACAAAAGAAGGAATTGAGGCCCGAGCTATCACATCCTCCAAACTACGCCGCTACTTTTCATTAAAAAATGTTGTTGATTTTCCTAAATTCATTTTCAGCATCTTCCAATCACTATTCAAAATATACTGGTTTATGCCTGATATAGCTTTCTCTAAGGGTGGGCCAGGAGCTTTACCAGTATTAACCGCCTGTCGTTTTTATAACATCCCCATCATTATTCACGACTCAGACGCCATTCCTGGTTTAACTAATACCGTTAGTGGCAAGTTTGCTCGTCAAATAGAATTAGGTTTTACTTCAGCTAAAAAATTCTTTCCCGCCTCAAAAACAATGAGAGTGGTGGGCAATCCTATTAGAGAAAGCTTGCTTAACTTCGTCAGCCTTGATCCAGTGGGAGCTAAAGAAAGACTGAAATTAGATCCCAAACTACCTTTGATTTTAATATTAGGCGGATCGCTAGGATCAGTTAGAGTTAATAACTTTACACTCGCTTATCTAGAAAAGCTATTAAATAAATATCAGATAGTTCATCAGGTAGGAACAGCTAACTTGGCTAACGTGAAAAAAACCTTTACCGCTATTAGCCGTCAAATGGATTCAAAAATAAAAAAACGTTATCACCCTTACGCCTTTCTTGAAAAAAACTATGGCGAAATGTTAGCAGCTAGTGATTTGGTAATATCTCGTTCTGGATCAGGAGCTATTTTTGAACTAGCAGCTTTTGGCAAGCCAGCTATCCTTATTCCATTACCCGAGTCGGCTCGTAATCACCAACGAATGAATGCTATCGAATATTCCAAAACCGGAGCCGCTGAAGTCTTAGAAGAAAACAATCTGTCAGAAGCAGTGGCTTTAGGAATGATTGATAAATTGATCAAGGACTCTAATAGCCAAATGCATCAGGCCGCTCTCAAGTTTGCTAAACCAAAAGCAGCTGCCGTGATTGCTGCTGATATCTTGTCTTTGGTTAAATAATAAGCAACTCCACAAGCTGAACGATTTTCAAACTTTAGTATTGATAAACTGCATAATAGTAATATAATTTATGCGGCACAATAACAATTCTTTAAAAAAGGAAAAAAGATGTGTAAAGATCGAATAGCTGAGATAGAACAAGAGCTATCTAGATTAAGTGAAAGGTTAGAAGGAATTCAGCTGATAGAAGTTAAACCCTCGGTTTATGGGCATGTTTTAGCAGCCTACCGACACCCAAAGAATCACGACGCCTTGCTTCGCCAGAGAGACTTAAGAGGTCGTATAAAAATTTTAAGAAGAGAATTGGAACAACTCAATATATCGAGCTAGTGGCTACGCGATTACCCCATCTCACGTCGACCCAGAATTTTTTGGGAATATGTGAGGCGGGGTCTTTTTATTACCATTGACAAATATACCCCCTTGATTATACT
>CAYSNH010000006.1:0-21953 GCA_964432405.1 uncultured Candidatus Saccharibacteria bacterium | reverse complement strand
AAGTTAGCATAAAAATATCATTGATACTAAGGATGGTACTTTAACATAGAAGGGATACTTCATGAAGAAGATTTTGCAAATTATCGGCATTAGTCTGCTGATAATAATCTTTTTTTTAATAATGCAATCAAGAGATTCTCTAAAAAAAGCTTTCTCTTCCGGATCGCTTTACGGCTACTGGGAAGAGATTGGCGACATGGGACCGATTAAGGATAAAATAGACAGAAGACTAGAAGAAGATGGCTTTCATCAAACTCTAGCCGAATACTCTCTAGCAGCCTATGCAGAGGAGATGATCTATAGAGGTCCAATTCTCATTCTCATTTTACTAATGGGGACCAAGAAACGTATGACCTTAATCTGGCCACCGCTTATCGCCCTCAGTTACTACTGGGCCATTCAACACTCTTACCCCGCCTTTTATCAGGCAATCATCTTGCTCGGCGGTCTCGTCAACGGTCTCTGTATTATTCAAATGAAAAACAAAGCACTAGGCATGCTAGCTGCTATCACTCTTCATGGCACTGCTAATGTAGTTATCATCAGCAGCCTTCACTACTCAGACGAGATCCTCCTCGTCTTGGGTCGCTAACAGCGGCCCTTTTTTATATTTTTGGCATCTTAACCTCCCCCTTCTTAGTCTGATTATTCTCAATCAAAGCAATGATAGTTCTGCCAATAGCTAGGCCGGTAGCGTTAAGCATATGTACATGTTCTATCTCCTGACTCTTCTTTCTTTTGAAGCGAACATTAACTCCTCGAGCCTGAAAATCAGTCGTGTTAGAAGCCGAGTGAGTTTCTCTATAGGTGTCCTGACCTGGCATCCAAGTCTCAATATCAAACTGCTTAGCATCAGTCCAACCCATATCACCCGTACAAATCTCCACTACCCGATAAGGTAGCTTGAGACCCTTCATTATTTTTTCTTGTAATGAGAGGAGTAATTGATGCTCTTTTTCCGAATCCTCAGGTCGACAGAAAGAAAACATCTCCACCTTATCAAATTGATGCACTCTCAAAATTCCTTTAGTATCCTTGCCATACGAACCAGCCTCTCTTCTAAAACAAGGTGAAAAACCAACGTATCTTATAGGTAGCTGATCCTCATCAAGAATCTCATCTTGATGTAGAGGGCCTATCGTATGCTCACCACTACCGATTAGATATAAGTCATCGTTCGGTAGATAATAACGCTCATCTTTCTGATCAGCTGCTAAACGACCCATTCCCTCAAAAACATGAGGCTTGATCATTGCTGGTGGAATAACAGGAGTAAAGCCTTTAGGAACTAAAAGATTAAAAGCGTAATTAATTAGAGATAGTTCTAATAAGACAGCGTCATTTTTCAAATAACTAAAGCGACTACCCGCAACCTTAGCTCCTCTTTTCATATCAATCATATCTAGATTTTCAGCAATAGTTAGGTAATCCTTAGCGTCAAACTTGAAATTGGGCTTCTTACCCACCTCTCTCAACACCTTGTTATCTTGCTCACCCTTACCCTTTAAAGCACTGGGCAGAGGTAAATTGGGAATTCTGTTTAGCAAGTCTTTACGTAGATCAACCAACTTCATCAACTTAGCTTGATGAGTTTTAATCTTCTTCTTCAAAGCTTTGGCTTTGGTAATCTTTCGCTCCTGACCTAATCGCTTTTGCTCACTTCGAAATCGATCTAACTTAGTAGTTAGCTCTCGCCACTGATCATCTAACTCCAAGAACTCGTCTATGATCTTAGAATCAACTCCGCGACTTTTTAAAGCTTTTTTAACCGCCGCCTTCTTATCTCTAATTAATTTAATATCAATCATTAATTTTGATCTTTATTAGCTTCATATTCTTTTAATAACTCTATCTGAGGATCATAACCTAATTTATCAAAACTATCCTCCAAGTTTTCTTGCAATATATTTTGATCGTGACCTATAGCAATCACATCTGGCTTATGCTGCTTCACTACCTCCCAAGTACCAAGCTCCTTATCACCAATCACCACCTCATCAACCGCATCTTCTTTTCTGACATGTTCCATTCTCTCTGCCAAATCAACCTCTGCTCTAAAGCCTTTAAGATGCTCTACCATATGATCTTGAGCCATTACCACTATCAAATGATCACCCAAAGCCTTGGCTTGTTTTAACACCTCTTTGTGACCTGCGTGCAAGCCATCAAAAACACCAAAAATCATTACCTTTTTCATAAACCTAGTATATCTATTTTTTTTCTTTCATCAAAGGAAAGATCACCGCCTCCCTTACCGGCCTATCCATCAAAATAGCAAACAACCGTTCTGAAAAACCAAAACCTGCTGCCGGTGGCATACCGTATTCCAGAGCGTTAAGAAAGTCCTCATCAAGTCGCTGAGCCTCCTTATCACCTCCTTCTCTCAAAGCCATTTGCTCCTCAAACCGAGCTCGCTGATCAACCGGATCATTACCTTCAGAAAAACCCTTGCCTAACTCCGTACCACAAGCCACAATCTGCAATCGCTCTACTCGATTAGGATTACTCATCGATCGCTTAGCCAACGGCTCCAACAAAGCCGGTGGATTCATTAAGAAAGATGGTTGTATCAAACTTGGTCTAATGAGTTTTTTGTATAATAAGTCCACCAAGCGCCCCTTGCCCAAACCTTTCTCTAATTTTATCTTATGCTGCCGAGCCTTCTTTCTTAACTCGGTCAAGGTAGCTTTATCAATATCCAAGCCAACTTTCTTTTTGAAGAGCTTATAATAATCAAGTTCTGGCCACTTACCTCCCCAATTAATCTCCTTACCCTGCCACTTGGTCTTAAGATTACCAGTGGTCTCTTTAACAATTTTCTTATATAGCTTTTCTAAAAGTTTTTTCAGATCATTAATGTCGTGATAGGCCCAATAGAATTCACATTGAGTGTAGTCTTGAAGATGCTCCGGACTAATTCCCTCATTACGAAAAACCCGACCAATCTCAAACACGCTCTCATAACCACCTACCAGTATTTTTTTAAGGGGTAGTTCCAAAGAGATGCGTAGGAAGAAATTCGTGTTTAGAGCGTTGTGATGAGTAATAAAGGGTTCTGCATCAGCTCCACCAGGAATCGCCTCTAAAACCGGCGTCTCAACCTCTAAAAAGCTACTCTCTGTCAGGAAGTTACGGGTAGCGCTCCAGAATTTATTCTTTTTTATAAACAACTCTCTAATTTCAGGATTAATTAAAAGATCTAGATAACGCTGACGCAATTTAATTTCCACATCTTCCAGGCCATACCACTGATCAGGTAACGGTCTCAAACTCTTTACCAACAACCTTAGATTTTTAACGTCAATACTCTTCTGGCCTTTTTTAGTTTTAAAGAGTGGGCCCTGAGCCTCTAGAAAGTCTCCAATATCTAGATTGTTTTTAAAAAGATTGAAATGCTTCTTCCACTGATTCTTCCTTACTAAAAGCTGAATGTTGCCCGATTGATCTTGGAGATCGATAAACATCAACCCTCCCTGAACTCTCAGACCCACAATGCGGCCGTTAATAAAAACTTTTTTCTTGCTCTTGCTTAGTTTTGAAAAATCAGCCAAAGCCTCACTAGCCAAGTGAGTACGCTTCGACTGAGCTGGATAAGGATCGATACCAGCTTCTTTAAAATTTTCGAGCTTTTTTAATCGCTCTTCAATGAGTTTATCTAACGCCATTGCTTTTAATTATACCACACCCCTAATTACTTAATAGTGAGGATTTCGTAGGTGAGATCACCGGCAGGAACCTTTACCTTTACCTTATCTCCAACTCTTTTATCCAAAAAAGACTTACCCAAGGGGGAGGCGTTGGAGATAAAGCCCTCTTCTGGTCGAGCTTCATTTGAGCCAACGATTGTAAACTGGAACTCTTTAGCTCCTTTCTTAACTTTAATAGTAGAACCAACCTGTACCGCTCCACCACTTCCTTTTTTAATTAACTTAGCTTGCTTGAGCATGATATCTAGCTCAAAAATTTTCTTTTCTACCAAACTCTGTTCTTCACGGGCCTCTGAATATTCAGCATTTTCTGAAAGATCTCCTAATTCTTTAGCTCGCTTCAAGCGTTCCGCCACATCTTTTCTCTTAGTGGTTTTCAACTGCTTAAGTTCTTCCTTAAGCTTATCAAATCTCTCTTGTGTTAAATATTGTTGTTCCATAATCTTCTACGAATTTTAAATGTTTGGCTTAAAGCTCTATAACAATCAATTAAAGATATTCTATCACGTTTCTTTTTGCAAGTAACTCCCACCTCCTTAATTTGATATTTCATTTTTTGTGATAAAGCTAATACCTCTAACATAAATCTCTTTCCTCTTAATTTAGTCACCGGAAAAACCCTCTCTACCACCTCACTACGATAACACTGAACCGGACAATTAGCGCTCTTTAACCCTTTAATTAAAAACAAAACCTTACACCAGGCCGTATAAATAAAATCGCTAAAAGTCTGTGGTTGCCGATAGCCTAAAACTACCTGAGTTTTTTTCTTAAACAATGGAAATATTTTTTCTAACTCATCAATGGTTGATAAACTATCTGTGGATAAGATCACTCGCCACTCTCCTTTAGCCACCTGCATTCCCTGCTTTACAGCCACCTCCCAACCTCGCGATCGCTCATTGCTAACCAACTTAATTCGTTTCACTAATTTAATAAAGCGCTTCACTATTTCTTTAGAGTTATCACTAGAGCCATCATTGATCACAATCAACTCCCAATTAAATTTCTGCTTAGATAAAAAACCCTCTAACTCCATCAAAGTTAGGGGTAGTTGATGAGCTTGGTTGTAGGTCGGCAAAATAACCGAGAGTGTTTCTCTTTTTGGCATGGCGGTAATTATAACAGAAGATTACTTAGTCAGCACCTCTGGTCCCAGCTTGGTAATAGCTATCGTATGCTCAAAGTGAGATGATAAAGAGTCGTCTTTAGTAGCATAACTCTCATCAGCCAACTGTCGAATCTCATCACTACCCATACTAAACATCGGCTCGATAGCCAAGACCATGCCTTCTTGCAAAGATAGACCCGTACCTTTCTCTCCCTCATTATAAATAGTTGGTTCTTGGTGTAGCTCCTTGCCAATACCATGACCGGTCAAACCCTTTAATGGCTTGAGGTCGTGCTTCTTGGCCTGATCGGCGATAACATAACCAATATCACCAATCGTCTTTCCTGCCCGACACTCATTAATAGCTAGCTCCAAAGCTTTCTTGGTGACCTCTAATAATTTTTTGACCTCTGGGCTAATCTCACCGATAGGAATACTAATAGCCGAGTCGGTGTAATAACCTTTATATAAAACCCCACAATCAATCTTCACAACATCACCATTCCGCAACGGTCGTGGACTAGGAATGCCATGCACCACCACCTCATTAACTGAAGCGCAAATAGAAGCTGGGTAAGCCTCATTAGCTCCTGTAGGTTGATAGCCTAAAAAGGCAGGGGTTGCGCCTGCCTCACGAATCGTCTTTTCTGCTAAACGGTCAAGCTCATCAAGAGTCACTCCCTCCTGAGCTATCTTAGCTACCTCTCTCAAAGTCTTGGCCAAGATCTTTCCTCCAGCTTTCATTATTTTAATCTCTTCGGGTGTTTTTAACTCAATCATTTTTTATTTAAAGAATTTAATATTCTCTGATGAACCTCCTCAATAGATCCTTCACCATCAACCTCAATCATTCGACGGCCATAATATTTAATTACCGGCACCACCTCTGTCCTAAACCACTTCATTCGAGTAGCTGCAGAAGTAACCTTGTAGTCTTTTCTCCCCCTACTCTTTACCCGATTCTTCGCCACCTGCTCACTGATATTAAGATGAATAGGGATCATCGGCTTCCGACCCAACTCTCTCATTAAGTGATCCAAAGCCTTCGCCTCCACTAATCTACGCGGCGAACCATCAATAATAACGATCTGCCTTTTATCCACTAACTTATCCTTAATTTCATCAAACCATAAAGCCAAAGCCATCCATTCAGGAGCCAACTTTCCTTTATCTAAGAACTCTTTAGTCCACCGACCCAAAACAGTCGGCTTTTCTTCTAAACGTCGAAACAACTTACCCACGCTAAAAGCAATAATCTTCTTATGTCCCTGACGACGAAGATAGCTAGCTAAGAGCTTGGTCTGCGTCCCCTTACCACAACCAGGCCGACCTACTAAAGTAAAGGTGGCGCCGGAAAAATTCTTCATACTTTTATTGTATACCCTCGTACTCCCTCATTACCAGTTGAGAATCGATTTGCTTCATAGCTTCCAAAGCCACCGATACCACAATCAGCAAGGCGGTACCTCCTAAAGTCAAAGTCGCAATACCTGTAACTACCTGAGTAATAATTGGCAGAATAGCGATGAAGCCTAAGAACAAAGCTCCGAATAAAGTAATTCTGTTAACTACTTTGGCGATAAACTCTCTTGTTGGATCACCTGGTCTAATACCTGGGATGAAACCGCCTGATCGTTGCAAGTTACCAGCAATCTCTTTGGGATCGAAAGTAACGGAAGTGTAGAAGTAGGTAAAGACTACCACTAAGAAGAAGTATAAAGCACCATAGATAAATTGATTATTGAAGAGATAGGTTACCCACTCGTTAAACCAAGCTCCAAATTCTGGCGAAATTATCACACTCATCTGCGCCAAAAACTGAGGGAAAAGCATGATAGAGATAGCAAAAATAATAGGAATTACCCCCGCTTGGTTAACTCGTAATGGCAGATAGCTAGAAACTCCACCCATCATTCGAGTTCCTCTAATTCTTTTAGCGTAAGAAACCGGAATTTTTCTCTCACCTTCCGTTACAAAAGTCACTCCAGCAATAACGATAATACTTAATATAATAAAGGCTATATAAGTTGGTAATGTACTTGGATCATAGGTAATCAAGCTGGTTCTAATAATCTGAGGCAAACCAGATACAATACCAGCAAAAATTAACAACGAAATACCATTACCAATCTTTTGCTCACTAATCAGCTCTCCTAACCAAACCAACACCATAGAACCAGCCACCGCCACAATCACATTAGTTATTACTGAGGCGAAGGTAAATTCGGTAAATACACCTTGTTGATTCAATAAAGTTAAGAAACCATAAGACTGCAGTGCTGCCAAAGGAACTGTTAAGAAACGAGAATAGCGATTAAACTTCGCCCTTCCTTGAGCCCCCTCCTCATAATACATAGCTTTCATGGCTGGGAAGATCATTGTTAATAATTGCATAACAATGGTGGCGGTAATATAAGGACCCACTCCTAGCATCATAATAGACAAGCTATCTAATGCTCCGCCAGAAAAAAGGTTTAAAAACCCTAATAACTGATTAGAGGCAAAAAGATCAGCTAAACGTGCTGTGTCGATACCAGGCATCGGAATAGCGGCCATAAAACGGAAACCAACCAATAAACCAGCTACAATCAAAACCTTCTTTCTCAAATCAGGTATCTTAAAGACTTGGAAGAATTTTTTTAACATAATTATTTTTTAGCAATGATGATCTCACCACCAGCTTTTTCAATCTTAGCCTGAGCCTCTTTAGAAACTGGCAGACCCTCAATCTTCAAAGCTTTATTGATCTCACCCTTACCTAAAATTTTAACGGTTGTTTTTCGAGTTCTTTTAATCAAGCCAACCTTCTTCAAACTATCCAGGTTAACTACATCACCCTCGATTTTATTTAAACTGCCAACATTAACTGCTAAAGGCTTATTTTTTAATGGGTTGTTTCTATACCCTCGTAACTTAGGCAGCTTCATCAATAGATCTCTAATAGCTGGTCGAATACCTCTTCCAGCATGAGCCTTCTGACCCTTTTGACCGCGGCCTGAATAAGTACCTCGCTTGCCTCCTCGGCCAACACGCGGCTTCTTACCTTTTAATTCAGTTGTTGATCTAATTTCGTGTAACTGCATGATTTTATTTATTATCTTCTTCAGGCTTAACCTCAGCCTCAACCTCCGGCTTAACCTTCTTAACTACCGACTTAACTTGAAGCTTCTTCAAAGCTTCTAGAGTTGCTATCGCATTAGTTAGCTTATTACTCGTATTACCCAATTTCTTAGAGGTAATATCTTTCACGCCTGCTAAAGCCAAAACAACACGAGCCGCACCACCAGCCTTCAAACCATGACCTGGAACAGCTGGCTTTAAACGAACTCGAGCAGCACTAAACTTGGCCTCTACATCATGAGCGATAGTGCCATTTTTTATATCGATAGTGATCATCTTCTTCTTAGCATCGGTTCGGCCTTTTTCAATAGCTTGAGCAACATCTAAACCTTTAGCTACTCCTACACCAACAGTACCTCTTTCATCACCAACTACCACTGTGGCTCGAAAACGAAAACGCTTACCACCCGCTACCACACGGGTAACACGTGCCAAATCCAGCAACTTGTCTTTAAATCCGTCCCCTTTTTGTACTCGGGGTCCTTTGCGTTGTCTTCTCATGATTAAAATTTCAAACCACCCTTACGAGCTCCTTCGGCTACCGCCTTAACTCGTCCGTGGTATTTATAACTACCTTTATCAAAAACGACTTCTTTAACACCCGCCTTCTTAGCTTTTTCAGCTAACAGCTGTCCCAAAGCTTCAGAACGCGCAATCTTCGTTAGAGTTCTGTTATCTTTAGTATCACCTAATAGATTTTTGGTAGAGCCAGCTGCCAAAGTCTTATGATTAACATCATCAATCAACTGAGCATAGATAAACTTATTACTGCGAAAAATAGACAATCGAGGTCTTTTATCGGTACCAGAAATCTTCGCTCTAGTTCGTCGAGCTCTCAACTTCTTTCTTAAACTGATTCTTTTAGTCTGTTTCATAATTTAACTCTAAGCGCTAACCGCCTTCTTACCAACCTTACGACGTACAACCTCATCAGTATAACGAATACCCTTGCCCTTATATGGCTCAGGCTTCTTAATGCGACGAATCTTAGCAGCCACTTCTCCCACCAGGTACTTATCAATTCCTTCAACCTTAACAATATTATTTTTATCAATGCTTAAGGTGATTCCCTCTGGTGCTGGATATTTAACCTGGTGACTAAAGCCAACATTCAATACCAAGCTAGTGCCTTCCATACTACCACGATAACCAACGCCCACAATTTGAAGAGTTTTTTCATAGCCCTCCTTAACACCTAAAATAGTGTTCTTAATCAAAGCAGCCATGGTTCCCCAATTTGATCGAGCTTGCTTACTCTCCTTGGTTGTAGAGAGGAGTAACTCCTTCTCCTTAAGCTCTACTTTTATGTATTCCAAAACTGGCAGTTCAAGAACACCCTTCGGACCCTTGAAATTAAGCCTCTTATCTTCCAACTTAATTTCAACACCGTCCAGTATTTCTATTGGATTTTTACCTAGTCTAGACATAATAAAATATGTACCAAGATACTATCACGATAGCCTGGTTTAGGCAAGTAATTATTAAGCATTCATCTACCTATTGACAAAGATTCGTTTTCAGTATATAATGTGGGCAGTTCGTTGTTAAGTTGGTAAATTTGAAAAGGATATCAAAATGCGTACTTGCAGCCAAAGGAAGATCAAAACTCTGCGAGATGTCAAAGGGCGTTTCGCGGCCCGAGACACGATCGGCAAGAAAGGGCTGTTGATTGATCAGGATTGTCTGATGATATCGTTCAAAAAGAACGGCGTCTTGACCGCCACCATCCTGATCCGGGTAGACTGCAGCGACCTCACTCGCTTCAGCAACCCCGACAATCGCTTGTCAACAAAGGGGGTCCAGCGGATGATCTACCGCTGGACTGAGAAGGGCATCTTGCCCTTGCTCGCGATCAGCTGTTAGTAACATAACAGCTGTCACATCAACTTAACCCATTAACCCATTAACCCAAAGGAGCCTTTACAGGCTCCTTTTTTTTATTCAAATATTAAAGTTATCTACCAAATCTCAAATAAGATCTGACCACCAACCTTCTCCTTTCGAGCTTGACGGTTAGTCATAATACCTTTGGAGGTAGAGACTAGAGCGGTACCAAAACCATTCTTTACCAGTCTCAAAGTGTTATAGCCGCAATAAATACGTCGAGAAGGCACGCTAACAAACTTAACACCACTAATCGCCCCTCGATCATTGTCATCATATTTTAAGGTAATATCAATAATTCTTTTAGGCATACGCCCCTTCTTCTCTACACTGGCCAAATAACCATTTTTAGCTAACAACTCAGCGATTTTCATATCGTTATTAGAAAAAGGCACTTTCAAGCTCTCTTTCTTCACTGCCTGAGCATTTTTAATTCTTGTTAATAAATCTGTATACATATTACCAACTAGCTTTTTTAATTCCAGGAATCTGACCTTTACTAGCCATCTCCCTAAAGCAGATACGGCAAAGACCAAACTTTCTCATATAAGCTCTCTTTCGTCCACAACGAAAGCAACGTAATACTATTCGAGAAGAAAACTTGGGCTTCTTTTTTGATTTTGCGATACTTGCCTTTCTTGCCATAACTTTATTTCTTCAATGGTACGCCAATTTGACGGTAAAAATCAATGGCCGACTGACGATCTCTTTCCTTTGGCACTAGAGTAATCTGCAAACCAAAATTAACTTTAGAGGTTTCTGGATTGATTTCTGGAAAAACTGACTGATCCTGAAGGCCAATTGATAGACCTCCGCCCTGATCAATATTTTTCAAATCTAAACCACGAAAGTCTCTCAAACGAGGTAGGACGATCTTATTCAATCGCTCTACAAAATCAATCATCCGCTTACCTCTCAAGGTAACTTTCAAACCAACTATCATACCCTGACGCAACTTGAAGCCAGCAATAGACTTAGTAGCAGCTCTAGTAGCTGGCTTTTGACCGGTAAGTTGAGAAAGTTCATTGGTAATCTCTGGCAAGATCTTGCTATCAAAACCAGATTGAGTAACAGCCTTCTTACCCACTCCCACATTCACAACCACCTTCTCTAAGTTATTTTTAATTTGTTGTCTAGTATCAGTAGCCATAGTTTTATATAGTTGCTTCGCACTTTCGGCAAATTCGAGTCTTTTTCTTATCCTCAACTCGATAACCAATTCGTACTGGTTTCTTGCATCCAGAACACACTAAAGAAACGTTTGAGATATTCATTGGTCGAGGCAGATCAAGGATCTCTCCTTTCTCACCCTGACGACGAGGCTTAACATGTTTTTTATATAAATTTAAACCCTCGACGATAACACGTCGAGTTTGAAGATTGATATCAATAATCTTACCAGACTTCCCAGCATCCTTGCCGGTGGTAATCTGAACCTTGTCGCCCTTCTTTATTTTCATCTTAAAAAAAATAACACAAAAGATAACTTAATGCAATAAAAAATCAGAAATAATTGACACTATTCTCTTATTCTGCTGTACTATCCCCAGTCCATTAAAAACTAACAAGGAGGTGTTTGATGTCTATCTTACCTGCAGCGATGATCCTTTTTTCTCTTATAATGTTCGCTAGAGGACTACTGATCTTTACCGATCAACGAGAAAGACCCGGTCATCAATCCATCGGTATTTTTATGATAATTATGGCAATAATTTTATTTACTGGCGCCTTAAGCATTCAATAGCCAAAAGAAAAATCCCCCGGTTTGGGGGATCTTTTTATACGATTTCTTCTGCTAGAGAGAAGACCTTATCATACTTCATCTCCTTAATCTCTCGAGGAATAGGGCCAAAGATACGAGTAGAACGAGGCTCCTTCTTATCATCCACTACAACTACTGCATTATTATCAAAACGAACATAAGAACCATCTTTTCTCCGAATTGGAGCAGCAGTTCTTACCACCAAACATTTAACAATGTCTTTCTTTTTAATAGCCTTTCTAGGTTCCGCCACCTTAACTGAGGCAATCACAATCTCACCCAATCGAGCATATCTTTTTCTGGTACCGCCAGGAATACGAAAGACCTTGATCATCTTGGCGCCAGAGTTATCAGCTACTTTTACTAAGGATTCTTCTTGTAACATGGTTTTATATCTTGCTTATAATAACCCATCTTTTATCTTTAGACAAGGGTCGGCTAGACTCAATAACTACCTTATCCCCTGTTTTATACTCATTCTTCTCATCATGAGCCTTGTACTTCTTGCTAGTTTTAAAGTATTTCAAATAACGCGAGTGCTTTTTAAATCGCGATACTTCAACAGTAGCGGTCTTCTCCATCTTATCGGAAACAACCACTCCCTCTAATTTACGTCTTTTTACCTCTTTTTTATTCTCCATGGTTATTAATAAAAGTTAGCATTTGAGAGATTTCTTTCTTTAGATTCCTGATTTCTTTTACATTCTTCACTTTACCAGCCACTAAATCAACCTTGAGCTGCCAAAGTTTTTCCTTATTCTCTTGCACCTTCTTTTGCAATTCAATCACTGGCTTTTTTCTCAATTGTTCTAACTCTTTCTTTTTCATTTTATTATTCTTCCCTAGATATAATCTTGGTCTTTAAAGGTAGCTTAAAACTAGCACGATTTAAAGCCTCTCGAGCTCTTTCTTCATCAACACCATCAATCTCAAATAAAACACGTCCCGGACGAACTGGAAAAACATAGTGGTCAACCGCTCCCTTACCACCACCCATAGTCACTTCTGGTGGTCTCTTAGTTACCGGTTTATCAGGAAAGATCCTAATAAAAACTCTTCCTTCACGACTAAGGAAGTTGGTGATAGTTCTTCGAGCTGCCTCAATTTGACTTGAGTTAATCCAAGCTGAACCATCCGCTTTCAAACCAAAACCACCGTGTTGCAGGGTAACACCTCGAGTTTCCACCTTGCGCTTTCGTGATCGGCCCTTATGCCACTTTCTATGTTTTACTTTCTTTGGAACTAACATAATTAATCTTCAAATACTTCACCTTTATTTAACCAAACCTTAATACCAATAGCCCCATAAGAGGTGTGAGCGGTAACTTCACCGTAATCAATATTAGATCTCAAGGTTTGAAGTGGTAACTTACCACGCCCCAACCACTCTCTTCGAGCAATCTCTGAACCACCAATTCGACCCTTAATACTAATACGAGCTCCTAGAACATCCTTGTTCTGCAATGCTCCCTCAAGATGTTTTTTAATCACCCGACGATAAGGCATTCTTTTTTCTAAGTCCCAAGCAACATTCTGAGCCACATTAACAGCCGCCACCTCTGATCGCTTCAACTCTTCAATAGAGATATTAACTGAAGGCATTTCCGCTTCTCGACGTCGATAAAGTTTGGCTAATCCAGATTTAATAAGCTTAGTTAAATCTTCAATCCCCTTACCTCCTCGACCAATAATCAAACCTGGCCGAGCTGCTTTAACGATAAGCTTGACGTCTCCAATACTACGCTCAACATCAATACTTACGATACCAGCCGTCTTAATCTTTCCATTAATAATATTACGCATTAACTCATCTTCCTCTAAGTTATTACGAAAACTGGCATTACTAAACCAACGTGCACTCCACTTCTTAACAATTCCTAGTCTTAATAAATCTGGTCTAATTTTTCTTGCCATGGTTTTAGTAAAATAATATTAATTAAGTTTTTTGTCTAGATATTCTTTCTTCTAAAGAATCTCTTAAACGCGCCCTTTTTCTCTTCTGCTCTTTTTTCCTTCTTATCAGCTCGTGGTTGTTCTTTTGTTACTTTCTCCTCCTTAACCTCCTTATCAGCCTCTACTTTTTTAACAGGCTTTTTATCCTCTTTCTTCTCTTTTACTGGCTTAATAATATTAAAGCGCTCTTTATTAGGACGTTCTTTCTCGTCTAAGATCAAGGTAACGTGACTCATCTTTTTCTGCAACAAGGTAGCTCGACCCATAGCTCGAGGCAACATTCTCTTAAGCATAGGACCTTGGTCCACTCTAATTTCAGATATATATAAAGAATCCGTCTTCATATCCTGACTTTTAATATTAGCAATAGCTGAGCGTAATAGCTTTAATAAAGCTGGAGCCGATCGCTGAGGTCTCATTAATAATTGAGCTTCTGCCTCTTGAACAGGTAGTCCTTTTATAGCATTAGCAATCAGCCTCACTTTACGAGGAGCTATTTTTAGATAATTAAGTTTTACTGTTTGCTTTGCCATATTTTTGTTTATTAACTAGCTGCTTTTTCTTTCTTAGCAGCATCACGAGCAGCCTGAGCGGATCTCATTTCCATCTCTTTCTGCATCTTACCACCATGCTTAGCAAAAGTTCGGGTAGGAGAAAACTCACCTAAACGGTGACCTACCATTTCTTCCTTGATCATCACTTCGATAAAGTGTCGACCATTATGAACGCCAATCTTATACCCCACCATTTCTGGAGAGATCTCTGAAGCTCGTGACCAGGTTTTAACTACATCCTTGCCATTCTTTTCCACCTTGGAAAGCTTCTTTAATAATTTTTGATCAACGTATGGACCTTTTTTTGAACTTCTACTCATATTTTTATTTATTTTCTAGATTTCTTAGCTCGACGCTTCACAATTAAGTGATTAGAATACTTCTTCTTACGTCGTGTCTTACGACCACCAGTAACATTACCCCATTTATCCTTCGGTCGTCGAGTACCTCGGGGCTGTCGACCTTCACCACCACCATAAGGGTGATCAACGGCGTTCATCGCTGAACCTCTAACAGTTGGTCGGATACCCAGCCAACGATTACGACCCGCCTTACCAATATTAATCAAGAACCACTCCTGATTAGAAACCTGGCCAATGGTAGCGAGACTATTCCAAGAAACCTTTCTAATTTCTCGAGAAGCCATCTTTATATTGGTGTATCCGCCCTCATGAGCCAAAACCTGAACTGAGGAACCAGCTGAACGAGCCAACTTACCACCCGCTCCACGCTGAATCTCTACATTATGAACCTGGTAGCCGATAGGGATGTTTTTCAAAGGTAAACGATTTCCAACTTTAATAGGAGCTTTCTCAGAAGTTACTATCTCATCACCCACCTTCATATCTTTAGGCGCTACAATATAACTACGCCGACCATCTTTATATAAGATGAGAGCCACAAAAGCAGTTCTATAAGGATCGTACTCCAAAGTCTCTACTTTAGCTGGAATATCAAAACGATCCTGCTTAAAATCAATAACCCGGTATAACTTCTTATTTCCTCCACCTTGGTGACGAACTGTAATGCGTCCCTGGTTATTCCTACCAGCTCTATTTTTAAAACGCTTTAATAAACCTTTGAAAGGCTTAACATCTGACAAGATAGAATAATCTACCGTTGTCATGTGTCGTCTTGATGGAGTTGTCGGCTTATATCTTTTAATCATGGTTATTGTGGTACAACATCAAGCTTTTGACCCTCGGCTAAGGTAACGATCGCTTTTTTATAACCCGGCCTAACTCCTTGAGTTCGACCTAAGCGACGTGGTTTTGGCTTAGTGTTAATTATATTAACCTTAGTCACTGTTACCTTATACTCTTTATTGATAATCTTTCTAATCTCATTCTTAGTTGCTTTTTTATCAACCAAAAACAGATACTTGCCTAAAGCACTTAGATCGGTACCTTTCTCGGTTATTAATGGGTTTTTGACTAAGAATTTATTCATATTTACTTAATAACACTTACCGCTTCCTTATCAATTAAAACGTTCTTGTATTTAAGAATGTCGGTAATATTTAAGGTGTCGGCTCGTAAACACTTGGTTTTTGGAATATTAGAACACGCTCTATTAATATTAGCGTTATCTACCGAAGCTATTAACAAAGTGTTGGTACTTTTTAAGCTTTTCAGATTATTAGCCAATTCTTTGGTTTTAGGAGTTTTAGTTTTTAAACTCTCCATAATCTTCAACTCACCATCAGCTAATTTTCTAGATAAAGCACAATAAAGAGCTGCTTTAAGCATCTTTTTATTGATCTTCTTAGTGTAGTTACGATCCTTACTAGGACCAAAAGTTACACCTCCACCCTTCCAGAGTGGGGATCGGATAGAACCATGTCGCGCTCGACCAGTTCCTTTTTGTCGCCAAGGCTTCTTACCACCACCCTTAACTTCACCTCTTTCTTTAGCGTGAGACCAAGGATGACGTCGGTTAGCGTCTTTAGAAACCAGCACTTGATGAACAAGGTCTGCATTCCAAGCTCGCGAAAAGATATCTTTTGATAATTCGATATCTCCGGTCGCTTCATTTTTCCAATTGTATATCTTAACTTTCATGATTAATTAACTACAACTTCTAACCGACCACCGTTATTACCCGGCACCGAACCTTTTAACAAGACAGTCTTTTTATCATTATCGATCTCAACCACCTTCAAACCCTTGAGAGTGATTCTATCGCTTCCCATTCTACCGGCCATCTTCTTACCGGGCAAAACTCTTTGAGGAGTAGTGCTACCAATAGAACCTGGCGCTCGATGACTGTGTTTTTGACCATGACTTTTTGGACCACCGCGAAAACCGTATCGCTTAACTACTCCTTGAAAACCCTTACCCTTAGAGACGCCAACGACTCGCACCTTCTTTCCTTCTTCAATGCCTGATAGGTCACTATCAGCTGCAAATTGAATAACAGAAACCGGCACGACAATATCGTCCTTAAAAATCTGAGTCATTCTTATTTTTTGAGCAATTAATTTGGTCATAAATGCGATAAACAAAACACTCGGACTTAGCCGAGTGTTTTGTTGTATTTCATGGCTAAATCTCGTCTTCGCTATCTTAAATCATTTTAATCTCGATATCAACACCAGACGGTAGATTTAGGTTGGATAGCGCCTCAATCAAGGACTGGCCCGGACTGAGGATATCTATTAAACGCTTGTGAACCCTAAGTTCAAATTGATCTCTAGAGGTCTTGTGAACGAAAGTGGAGCGATTAACGGTATACTTGTGCTTCTCGGTAGGTAATGGAATCGGTCCCACTACCTCAGCATCATGCCGCTTAACCACATCTACTATCTGTCGACAAGAGTTATCGATCAGCTTGGTGTCATAGGCTTTAACTCGCAAACGTAATTTATTTTCTTCTTGGCTTTTTTTAGCCATGTGTTAATTTACTGATTTCTTACTTCTTTTACTTAGTGATTGCTGTAACTACACCAGCACCGACAGTTCGACCACCTTCACGGATAGCGAAACGCTGTTTTTCTTCCAAAGCAATTGGTGAGATTAACTTAACGTTAATTGTAACAGTATCACCTGGCATAACCATCTCCATACCTTCTGGCAAGATAGCTTCACCAGTAACGTCGGTAGTTCGGATGTAGAATTGAGGCTTATATCCCTTAAAGAATGGAGTGTGTCGTCCACCTTCCTCCTTTCCTAGAACATAAATCTCAGCTTCAAATTCAGTGTGAGGAGTAACAGAACCTGGTTTAACCAAGACCTGACCTCTTTCAACGTCTTCTTTTTTAGTACCTCTCAAAAGAATACCAACGTTATCACCCGCTTGACCTTGATCAAGTAACTTGTTGAACATCTCGACGCCAGTAACGGTTGTCTTAGTTGTTGGTCTAATGCCAACGATATCAATCTCTTCGTTAACGTTAATAATTCCTCGTTCAATACGACCGGTAACCACAGTACCTCGACCCTCAATAGAGAAGATGTCCTCAATTGGCATCAAGAATGGCTTTTCAATGTCTCTAACTGGCTCTGGAATGTATTCATCTAGAGCAGAAACCAAGTCTAAAATAGGCTTAGCAACCTCATCATCGGCACTGGTAGCTTCTAAAGCTTTAAGAGCAGAACCACGAATAACTGGCACTTCATCACCAGGAAACTCATATTTACTCAATAACTCTCTAACTTCAGACTCAACCAAGTCAATCATTTCAGGATCATCAACCTGATCACACTTGTTCAAGAAAACAATAATAGAAGGCACGCCCACCTGACGAGCTAATAGAATGTGTTCTCTAGTTTGAGGCATTGGGCCGTCAGTAGCGGAAACCACCAAAATAGCACCATCCATCTGAGCCGCACCGGTAATCATGTTTTTGATGTAGTCGGCGTGACCAGGAGCATCAATATGAGCATAGTGACGTTTGTCAGACTCATACTCAGAGTGAGCGATGGAGATTGTAATACCTCGAGCTTTTTCTTCAGGAGCCTTATCAAGGTCTTCAACCTTAACAGACTTTTCAATGTTACCTTTAAGATGTAGGACATTGGTAATAGCCGCAGTTAAAGTACTTTTACCGTGGTCAACGTGACCAATAGTACCCACGTTAACGTGAGGCTTATTTCTTTCAAATTTTGCTTTTTCTGCCATTTTAATTAAAAACTTAGCTTAGTTATTTTTGTAATTGATCTCGACGTGATTTTTAAACAATGGTATTAAGGAGTATACAAATATTTACCATTATTTGTCAATAGATAATATTAACTAAAACGTACAGTTGACAAATTAATCAACTTCCTATATTATATAAGCCAGTTGTTCGTTAACAATTTTGGGAAAAAGGAGACCTGAATGAAAAGAATTTCACTGATTTTGATGATGTTTTTCTGCGGTTCAACAGCTATCGCTCAAGATAGCTTGTTGACCACCTTCACCTCGGAGGCGAAGGTGGCAAGCAACGATCTGCTCCCCATCAATTCATCAACACGACCGATGTTGACTGCTTCTTCAAAAGAGCGGCCCCATCCGAATGTGGTGAAAGGTCCTGTGCGATGCATCTACTATCCAAGTCAGATGTGCGCCCAAGACTTTCACAAAATGATTGATTCCATGGGAATCGTCGTTGCGACAACCAACAAGGATGGAGATCTGTTGGTCGTAACTCCGGTCACGATCACCACCTTCCCTCCTCGACGAGGATTTGTTCTAGAGGTCGTGAAAGATGATCCGCGAACCAAAGTAGAGCTCCAGCCTGTTAACTCCGGCTACGAGCAAAGCAAGCGGATCCTCTGTCAACACGACATCGAAGTCACTGGTCCCATCTACCACCTCTATCCCAAAAGGGTAGAGTGCATGATGACCGACCTGTGTCGCAAGAAGTATTCTCACGATACTTTTTGGAGACCAACGCTTCGTTGTAAGAACGTCATCAATGTCTCCTACGGCTTCTACCGACCATGTCTCCTCAGCAACCGCTGGGGAATCTACGTCAAAAGCCTCGCGTACCGTTAACCAATGTGGTTAATGGGTAGCCTCGCCCCCCGAGATTAATTTCTCGGGGGGTTTTTATTACCTAAACCCCTGAATGCTATGAAGCAGGCCTTTTTCTTTTAATAAAGCTCCTATACCATCAATCGCTACATGAGGAGAATAAAAGACCTGATTACTCCCCGATCTCCCCTTACGAGTCACTAAGCCAATTACATAACCTCGCCAAAAAATAGGTGAACCGGAATGACCAGGATAAAAATAAGGGTGGGTAAATTTAATTTCAAAAGCAATCGGCTTCTCTTTAAACCTCTGATCACCAGAAAAAACCTTGGTTATCTTTCCTGTTAAAGTTAATAATCTTAAGGTCTCAAAAGATCTCGATCCTATCTGCTGAAAAGAAAAACCTGGCATCACCACCTTCTCGTCTTGAGAAATATTATTAGCCAATACTGGTGAGTAATGTAATTGAGGGATCATTCTTCCTCCCGAATACTTATGACCATTCCACTCCTTTAGTTTCAATAAAGAAAAATCCAAACCCCGCTCCTCATCTGCTGATAAGCCATCAGCTCCAGAAGGTGAATAAATCGGCTCGGCTAAGAAATCATGATTAATGGATGTAGTTTCAATATCAAAAAACTGATATTCCCATTGAGGTTCTGAAGAAAAAGTTCTAGGAAGGTCGGTAAAGTAAATACGACAGCCTTGAGCCTGAAAACCCATTTCTTTCTGCTGACTAAAATCTAAATCAACCACGTGTCGATTAGTTAAAACGTGCCCTTCAGCACTAACAATAACGCCTGAACCTCGAGAAATAGCTACTTCACTCCCCTTTTTAAAATCACAATAAACACCCACGACCGATTGCAAATCAATATCTCTCGCTACTGGCAACTGAACTGATGGCTCTACCACCTCTATTTTTTTAGATATTGGCTTTGCAATCATCTCAACCGCCTTTTTCAATGGCTCAGCAATAGCATTCAAAATCATCTTTGGTTGATCAATCTGCTCCTCAACCACCTCTTCAGAATTAATCTTCGACTCAACCACCTCTGGATCAACAACGACCTGCTCAAAGACCATCTCATTAGATGGGGCAAGCTTAATAATTAAGATGAGTAGTAGCAAGCCTATAACCGCACTCGCAATAGATTTCATAACTATTATTATGACATAAAAAGCGGCTCCCTAAGGAACCGCTGAAACTTCAGAATAACAATTTTTCTTCTGCACCTTCCTCTTGTTTAAAAAGTAATTGTTGACGAGTATCAACCGACGTACTACAACACTCAGAAAAGTGCGCGCTGAAATCATCAGGACAGACTACTCGGCCACAAGCGCTGCAAGTAGTTATAACACCTTCTGTCTGAATAGCTCCACATTCTACACACTCCTTGTCATCCATCATCCACTCCTTTCGATTTTCAAAGAACCTTATAAAAAAAGAAGTGTCTGAGGACACTTCTTAATTATTTACGTTTTCCTTCGATAATCTCCTGAGCAATATTGCCTGGCACCTGATCATAGTGATCAAACTCCATAGTAAAGGAACCTCTTCCCTGTGTCATAGAGCGTAACTTGGTAGCGTATCCAAACAATTCGGATAGCGGCACCATCGCGTTAACCACCTTTATACCCATTCGATCTTCCATGGAATCAATTCTACCACGCTTAGCACTCAGGTCGCCAGTGATGTCACCAAGATAGTCTTCTGGCATAATAATCTGAACCTTCATAATCGGTTCCAAGATAACCGGATTAGATCTTTTTACGCCATCCTGAAAAGCCATTGAACCGGCAATCTTGAAGGCCGCTTCAGAAGAGTCCACTTCGTGGAAAGAACCGTCGTATAAAGTAACTTTGATATCTACCATCTGATAGTGAGCGATAACACCTCGATTCATCGCTTCACGAACACCTTTTTCAACAGCTGGAATATATTCTCGAGGAATAACACCTCCTTTAATATCATTAACAAACTCAAAACCAGAACCTTTTTCTAATGGCTCTACTCGAAGCCAAACATGACCATACTGACCACGACCACCAGATTGGCGAATATATTTCGATTCAATCTCGGTTGAGCTGGTAATAGTTTCTCTGTATGAAACCTGTGGCTGACCAACGTTAGCCTCCACATTAAACTCTCGCTTCATTCGATCAACAATAATATCTAAGTGAAGCTCTCCCATACCAGCAATAATGGTTTCCCCAGTTTCAGAATCACCGCTCACCTTAAAGGTTGGATCTTCTTCCGCTAACTTATTCAAAGCAATACTCATTTTTTCCTGATCTGCCTTACTCTTCGGCTCTACCCTAATAGCAATAACTGGCTCAGGAAAATCGATTTTTTCTAAAATAATAGGCTTATCAGGATCAGATAAGGTATCTCCGGTTGTAGTTTCTTTCAAGCCCACCAGACCACCAATCTCACCCGCACTCATTTCATCCACCTCTTCTCTATGATCAGCATGCATCCGCAAGATCCGTCCTACCCGCTCCTTCTTACCCTTAGAAACATTCATAATATAACTACCCTTCTTCAAAGTACCTGAGTACACTCGAAAGAATGTCAAAGCACCCACAAAAGGGTCGGTAGCCACCTTAAAAGCCAAAGCCGCCAAAGGCTCGCTATCACTGGGAGCTCTCTCCTCCTCTTCATCAGTGTTAGGATTAACCCCTTTTGCCGGTGGCAAGTCTAATGGTGAGGGCAAATAATCGATTACCGCATCCAATAACAATTGAACTCCTTTGTTCTTAAGGGCTGTACCACAAAATACAGGGATGATTTTAATCTCTAAAACCGCCTATCTCAAAACTCTCTTTAAAACATTAAAATCACATTCTTTACCTTCAAGATAATCACTCATCAACTGATCATCCTGTACCACAATTTTCTC
>CAYSNH010000005.1:30073-43033 GCA_964432405.1 uncultured Candidatus Saccharibacteria bacterium | reverse complement strand
CGATCTTATCATCAATAACTTTTTGAATCTCCTCTTTGTTGCCAGGCTCTAAAGCGAGGACCGCCTCTAATACAATCTCTTGATCACCTTTTTCTTTAAAAATGCTATTACGATAACCAAAGTTACACTCCCCATTATTTCTTTTAATAATCTTCGGCTCAACTCCTGAAATATCTAAACTTGTCACCTCGATAACAGAATCCTTCATCTCACCCTTGAAAGCGCCCGCGTTACCTCTAACAGCTCCACCAACAAAGCCTGGTAAGCCACCAGCCCATTCCAAACCAGCCAATCCCTTGTCGGCCACAAAATCTAATAGATCGCTAACTAAGATACCAGCTCCAACAATAACCTTATTACCATCCTGCTTTAATTGGTCCATGGTTGGCTTGATAACCAGTCCTTTAAAGCCCTGATCATCAAAAAGAAGATTGGTACCTTTACCCAAAATAAAAATAGGCAGTTTATCTTGCTTAGCTTTTTTAACTGCCTTGATTATCTCCTCTACCTTATTTGATTGAAAAAAATACTGAGCTTCCCCACCAATCTTATAATTGCTATGGTCGCTCAGTTTAACGTTGGTTTTAAACATAACTCCGCATATCTCGAAATTAATTCAAAAGATCTGGAGTGGAGCCGTGGAGGTGACCTCCAATTCTATATGTTTTAAATGAGTACTCTACCACAGCTCCGTCTTTATTATGAATAATAAGTTGTATTTTGCAACCCCATAAAGCAAAACTGCGCCCTAGGGACGCGGTTTTACCAACATATAGGAGAGGTGCCGAAAACGACTGCACTCATTCCAGTTACTATCCTAACCTAATTAATAGCAAAAGTCAAATTCAACTAACTTCGTTAAGAATTTTATTTAACTCTTCTGCCTGCAAACTAGCTCCACCTATCAAAGCCCCCTCGATTAAATTGTGCTGTAGAAATTCTGAAGCATTTTTTGAATTAACTGATCCACCATAAAGAAATTTTAGCCGCAAAACTATGCTAGGATTAACCTCTTGAACAATTTTTTTAATAAAATCAATAACCTCTAAGGTGTTTTCTGGCTTATCTGGTTCAGCATCAGGATTGGTGCTGATAGCCCAGATAGGTTCATAAGCTATATAGATGGTTTGATCAGATTCGATATCGGCTAAGGCTGAAACAACCTCATCTTCAATAACCTCCTCTCTTTGACCAGCTTCTTTTTGTTCCAAAGTCTCTCCCACACAAAGAATAGGTATGAGACCAGCTTCTATAGCGGTAGCTATTTTTTTAGCCACCATCTCATTAGTCTCTCCAAGATTTTTACGCCGCTCAGAGTGACCTATAATAACATGCGTCACATCAAGATTCTTTAACTCCTCTGGAGATATCTCTCCGGTAAAGGCTCCCGTATCTCCTTCCCAAAATAAATCTTGAGCTCCTAACTGACCCTTATCAATAACTCTTGATAGTTCTTCTAAAAAAACAAAGGGTGGGCAAATAACTAATCGCTCATGATCGGTAGCGCGCGCCAACTGAACCGCCTCTTCAACGGTAGCTGGATTCATTTTCCAATTGGCAATAATTAACTTACTCATTTTTCTTGCTAGCAATTCTGTTCATATAATACCACCACAAAGTGTCTTTCGCGATAGGCAGTGTATTTATACTACCCTCTCGTGCATTTTCTATCAAAACCAAGATAGCTATCTCGGGATCATCAGATGGTGCATAGCCCACAAAGAAAGCGTTGGTTTTAGTATTATTAGCAAATTGAGCGCTACCAGTCTTTCCTGATGACTTGAAAGGTAGGTCGGCTAACCAGCGTGCCGTGCCATAAGGCCTGCTAACTGCGTCTCTAAGGCCTTTTTTTACCTCATAAATCATTGGGTCTAGATAAGAGTAATCTAACGTCTTCTTTGGAGTATTGAGCTGCGCTATATTAGAACGTTCATCAACCAGGCTTTTTGCTATATAAGGACGATACTCTTTTCCATTATTAGCCAATGTAGCCAAAGAAGATACTAAGCGAAGAGGAGTCATAGCTAAGTTACCCTGACCAATACTGACGTTATATGTGTCACCAATTCTCCAAATATCACCTGTCTTCTCTTCTTTCTCATCGGGGGTATAAAAGAAGCCTTCTTTTTCTGCAGGAATATCGATACCGGTTTTTTTACCCAAATGAAACATGTCCCAATATTTTTGCAATCTATCTACCCCCAATCCTTTAAAGTCACCAAAGCCACCACCGATTATATAGAAGTAGACGTTACTTGACCTAGCTAAAGCAGAAAACATATTAACCGAACCATGCGCCTTCCAATCTAAAAAGATACTGGGCTTATCGGGGTGATAAGGATTGGGAATTTCTAGATAACCCTTGGAATAGAATTCATTAACTGGTGTAACAACTTTTTCATTAAGAGCTGCTAAGGCCACAAAAGGCTTGATAGTCGAACCGGGACTATAGACTCCTGAGACAGCCCGGTTAAATAATGGTAGGTTGCGTGAGCTCAAATAATCGGCCGGCCTATTATTATCGAAACTAGGAAAATTAATTAATGACAAGATCTCCCCGTTCTTAGGATTGATAGCAATACCTACCCCAGAGGTTCTATTAAGATGGTCGAGCTGCTCTTTGAAGCGTTTATAAAAAAATCTTTGCAAGCCGGCATCGATGGTAGTGTTGATCTGAAATCCTGGCTTAGCTTTAGCAATAACTTTTTCATCAAGAGTTTTTCCCTTAACGTCACGATAGATAATCTGCTTACCATTCTGACCTTTTAATTGATCATTATAAGCAGCTTCCAAGCCAGTTTTGCCGACGATCTGATCCCCCTCATCAGCTACCCCCACATAACCTAAGACGTGTGAGAATATTTCTTTATCAGGATAATAGCGACGAAAGGCGTTCTTAACTCTAAAAGCCTCGAGCTTTAAAGAGCGGAGCTTAACAGCCTGTTCTACCGTAATGTCTGGGGCGATAATAACCTCACTGACCCTTTCTAAATCAACCTCCTGAATCTTCTTTTCTAGATCACTAGCTGAAACATCTAAAATCCCGGCCACCTTCTTAATATTTTTTGTAACCGATTCAGCATCTCTAAAAAAATCGGCCATGCTTAAGCTTAAACTAAATGTTGGAGTGTTTTCTACCAAAGATTCTCCAAAACGATCGGTAATGATACCGCGACTGGTAGGGGTGATGATCTCCTTGTTCACGTTAGCAATCGCTCGAACCTGATAAAAAGAGCCCTTGCCTATGTTAAGCGAGATAACCCGTCCAAGAGAGATTATAAAAATAATTAATAAAATAATATAGATTCCTGCAAAGACTCTATTGGATAAAGAAATTTCTAATTTGTCATAGGTTGATTCCCAATCAGAGAAAGAAACGTCTTCGATATTTAAGTCTGGTTCTTTAGGCATAGATTTGACGCATTAAGTAGTAGCTTGTCATCCCTAAAACAATATTAAATATCAAGGCTAAAGGAAAGAAATGAGGAAGATTGATAATAATGGTAATGATGGCAATGAAGACAAAATTCATAACGAATGGCTGCCAAGGAATAATCTTGCTAAAAATAAAGCTAGCTAATAATAACAAAGAAAAGACCAGGGTTACTTTATCGATGCCAGGTGCTGAGGTGAGCAAGAGGGCGGCCAATAAGATGAGAGCGGGATAAGCCAACCAGTGACGCGTTACAAAAATCAATGGCACCAAAACAATTAGAGCTAGATTTAAATTGATCCCTAAAATATTAATAAATCCGGTTAGCTGTAATAGGACAGCTATCATCACCAAGACGACCTGAGAACCAAAGCCTACCATTTTTTTATAACCCGAACATCACTTAGTTCATTGAGGTTGTATGGGACCTTAACTACCGCTTCATGAAAAACGCCAGCGGATGAACCGGGTTTTAATATCTCCAGATCACCAATGGTAAGGCCATAAGGAAAATCCTTGCTAGCAGCAAAAACCCTATCCCCACTCTCTAGCTTTTTATCCTTAGCGATCAAAGTAACTTTTAATTCAGAACCTCCAGTCAGAAGAGATTCTATTTCAGCCTCACCTATTCTAATAGGAAGTTGCCAATCAGGATTAAAAATAGTCTCTACCAGACTATAACGAGAAAAAGCTTTGGTGACCTTACCAATCAACAAACCCTCTTTAACCGTTACCGCCATGCCTGGACTAACACCCGATTGCTTCCCTGCACTAATACTGATAATACTCTTATCGTTAAATGGATAGCGGGAGTGAATTTTGGCAGAAATAATACTTGAATTATTATTTGACTGAGTCTTCTCTAAACGCCAAAGACGGGCCTTGAGATCTTTATTTTCTAATTGTAATTCTTTCTGCTCTTGTTGATTGAGAGCTGGCGAGGCCAATCCTTGAAGCCACCATCGTGGCCAAAGAATGACCTTATTCAAACTAGAAACAGCATCCCCCTTAACATCGTGAACAAAAGATCCGGCAAAAAACCACAGAGCAAAAATGAATATAATTAGAATAAGGTAACGCATAGTGTGTATATTATACAAAAAAAACACCCCATCTAAAAGATGGGGCATTAAAAGAATACTTGCCGAGCAAAAACACTATCATCTTGAGCATAAGGACTTGCGTGCTTAATCCAAACCCTCCTCTCTTTGTCAATATGAGTATAAGGCACTCGTGACATATGATCCCGGGACCCAGCACAGACCGTAGCGGTATTTACAGCATCTATAAAAATGCCTGTCTCAATGAAAAGTTTGAGACCATAAACCAAACGCTCTAACAAAGTCATGCAATCAATGCCATTTTCTCTCAGCTTGACTGGTGAAAGGTTAGCAATTTTTTTGTTAAATGGCTCCTGTCCTCCGTAAAACTGAATGGCATAAGCGGAATGAGAATCTCTCTCATTATGAATGACATGATTATCAAGATTTTCATACTGGGTAGAGATATTAAAATATTCCGTGGAAACATCAAAAACCTCTCCCAATGTTAATCCTTGAGGAATTAACAAGACCTCATCACAATCATCTCTCGGTTTGGGAAGTGAAATTTCTGAGAATCTGTCTTCGTCAAAATAAGCATCGAAGTATTTTGTGTAAAACTCAATCCACTCTTTTAAGAGTTTGACTCTTCTCCTTCCAAACATGCTTTCCTCCTTTTAAAATCTAAAAAAGAACTTTTGATATTATGCCACTTAGAATGAAATAGTAAACTAAACTCTGATATTTTTTGGAATAAGAGGGTGACTAAGAATTGGAGAATATTGTTCAAAATTTTCTATCGCCATACCAGTCCCCCTAACAACGCAGGTTAAAGGATCGTCAACAACATGAACCGCTATAGATAGTTCTTGTGCTATTAATTCATCAAGATTGCGCAACAAACTTCCCCCACCGCAGAGATAAGCGCCCCTGCGAAGAATGTCACCAGCTAGCTCTGGTGGAGCTATTTCCAGAACCTCTCTTACAGCCTCGATGATAGTTTTAAGTGATCGAGCAATAGCTGTTCTTATTTGAGAGTCTCTTATAATAACCTCCTTGGGTAAACCTGTAGCGATATCACGTCCCTGAACTGACATCTCCACCTTCTCTTCCAATGGCAAAGCTGAACCAATATTTATCTTGAGCTCTTCAGCCGTTGGCTCGCCGATAATAAGACGGAACTCATCTCTAACAAAGCGAATAATATCATCGTTGAGGCGATCACCGGCTATCTTTAAACTTTTAGAGGTCACGGTACCAGCCATAGAGATAATAGCTATCTCAGTGGTACCACCACCAATATCAACTAACATGTTAGCTGTGGGTTCGTTGATTGGTAAGCGAGCTCCTAAGGCAGCTGCCAAAGGCTCTTCTATTAAAAAAGCCTTGCTCACACCGGCGCCTACTACCGCATCTTCAACCGACTTTCTCTCTACCTCAGTTAAATTACTAGGCACCCCGATAATAGCACGTCGATAGTTACGAATATTACCCCCTGTTACTCGACGAAGATAATTCTTAATCATCTCCTGAGTCATCTCGAAATCAGAAATGATGCCGTTAATTAAAGGTCGTACTATATCAACATGAGCTGGCGTACGCCCCATCATCTTTTTAGCTTCATGACCAATTGCTAAAATATGATTGGTCTTATTATTTACAGAAACTACCGAAGCCTCATTAACAGCTATGCCTTTGCCGGATAGATAAATAAGTGTATTAGCTGTTCCAAGATCAATACCAACATCTTTTGCAAAATAATTTAGGGGGTTAACCATTTAATTAATTCCTTTTCGGTCAATAACTTTGTTTTTTTAGCGCCGCGTGCCTTTACCTCCACTTTCTTAGCATTTCTTTCACTAACGACTAAACGATAAGGTATTCCGATAAGATCAGCATCGGCAAACTTCTCACCGGGAGAAATTGGTCGATCATCATACAGAACTTCAATCCCCTTATCCTTAAGTTTTTTGTAAATCTTGCTAGCGGAAATTTTGCCTAATTCTAACAGATGAACCTGGTATGGTGCAACCGTCTCTGGCCAAATGATACCTTTGTCGTCATGATTGACCTCTACCAAAGTTGCCATAGATCGAGAAGGACCGATGCCATAAGAGCCCATGTACCAAGGTGAAAATCTATTACCCAGACGAAAGATATTGCCCACCTCAATAGCTCGAGATTCCTCAATCCTCCCCTTGCAATCAGGGCACTTAGAGCCTGCTTTCACCTTAGTAATTTCTTTGTTTTGAGCGAACTTACACTTCGAACAATAAAAAACCGTATCCTCACCACTATCAACTAAGGTCTGAAACTCGTGAGTATATTGTTTGGTAAAGTTACCACCAGACGCCTCAACCACTTTAACTGGCAAAGATAATCTTTTAAATATCTTGAGATAAGCTTTCTCGGTTTTTTTGTAGAAATTTTCTAAATCATCTTCTGTCTTATGAAAACTATAAAGATCCTTCATTAAAAACTCTCTGGTTCTTAAAAGACCACTACGAGCCCGAGGCTCTAAACGAAATTTATTTTGAATCTGATAAACGGCTTGGGGAAGATCTTTTTCAGAACGAATAAATTGATCGGCCAAGCTTGCAGCTATCTCTTCATGAGTCCATCCCAAGCCAAACTCGTCACGCTGAACCTTTAGCTTGTACATCACTGGTACGGTCCAGCGACCAGATTTCTGCCAATATTTTTTAGCAATAAGAGAAGGGAAAAGAACTTCCTGACCACCAATATTATTCATCTCCTCTCTGATAATCTGATTGATCTTATTTAAGACTCGTAAGCCAAGAGGTAAGAAGGAGTAGACACCTGCTGATGATTTTCTAATAAAGCCTGCTCTGATTAAATATTTGGCATTAATAGATTCCTCATCTTTAGGAAAGTTTTTCTCGGTTTTTGTAAAAAGTTGAGACTGTTTCATAAAAATTAAAATAATCCTATTACATCTTTAAGTGTTATTAAAATAATCAAGATAATCAAGAAGGAAAACCCAACGGCGTTAGCTATTATTTCTGTTTTGAGATTAAACTTCTTTCCTCTAATCTTTTCGATGGCAATAAACAACAATCTACCACCATCTAAAGCTGGGATAGGTAGAATATTTAAAACCACCAGATTAAGCGATATGAGAGCGAGAAACTGGAAGAGATAGATTAACCCCAGATCCCCCGTACTCACAGCAACATCAAAGATGCCTACCGGACCAAGAATATTCTGAGGAGCAAAGATAGCTTGATAAAGACCGACGAAGACGGCGCCAACAATAGTGACGGACGACAAAAAGCCCTTACCAATACTTTCAACAAAGCCGTGCTTAGGTACGCCAGCATCTCTCAAAGCAACCCCTACAGCCCCCTCACCTTTAGGAGGATTGGTACGAGGGGTAAGACTGGTAACTAGCTCCTCCTTGCCTCTCTTTATATTAAGAGATATTTCTTGACCCTTATGACTAGCAATATGCTTCACAAATTCATCGGCGTTAGTAAAGCCGGTAATCTGATCTCCTTGTTGAAGACCGGCAACCGAAGCTGGGCTATCAGAAGCCACCAAATCAACCAAGATCAAGGATGGCGAACCCATGAACAAAATAGCCGAGATCACGATCCAACCAAAAATAAAATTCATTGCTACACCGGCGGATACAATAATAGCCCTCTTCCAAGCTGGCTGATGAACGAAACTTCTTTTAGGATCGGTAACAGATCTTCCTTGGATAGTACTTTCTCCATATATCTTAACGAAACCTCCTAAAGGCACAGCGTTAATGCTATAAAGAGTCTCTCCTTTCTTTTTAGAAAATAGACGAGGAGGAAAGCCAATTCCAAACTCCTCTACCAAAAGATTAAAAAATCGAGCAGCAATAAAATGACCCCACTCGTGAACAAGTATTAATATTGAGATTCCAACTATGACAAAAAAGATTGATATCATTATTCCTGTATCTCTTTAATTTTATTATCTACGATTTCTTCAATTTCTTTATTTGATTCATTGACAGCCTTTTGATTTCTTTCCTGAAACCGAAAGCGCTGATCCTTATCAATCTCCTTATCATCCTCGGCCTGTTTAATAGATTTATTATACTTTTCTCTCAAAGAGCGAATTCTAATACGATGCTCTTCAGAAATATTTTTAATTAATTTAACCAATTCTTGTCGTCTTTCTTCTGACAAAGGGGGTAGATTAACGTGAATCACATTACCCTGAACATTAGCTGTAACTCCGATATTAGCAGCATCGATAGCCTTGCCTATCAAAGGAGCTGATTGAGCATCCCAAGCGGAAATTTGTAGTTCACGCGGAGGAACAACCGAAACAGAGGCTAGTTGTTTAATAGGTAGTTGCTGACCGAAATAATCAACCTTAATATCTTCCACTAATTTTGGAGTGGGTCGGTTACTTCTAATGCCACCAATCTCATCTTTAAAATGCTGGATTGCAGCAGCTAGTTCTTCATTTAGTTGTAATAATTTATCTTCCATTTTTTAAAGATTACAGGCTATAGGGAGAAAGTAAACAATAATTCCTGCAAAAAATAAAAGGGCTATCCAGTTAAATATCTTGTCCATGCTTCTAGTTGGAGTTTTTTGTTTGTATTATAGCGACTAATCATATTCCAGCGATGAGATAATTCCCTAAGAGCTAAAAAATTATCAACTGGATTTTTATCTAACTCGGCCATAACGCCTCTAATAAACTCTTTCAAAAGCTCTCCATCAGAAACAACTGTTTTTATTATAGCACTTCTCTTTACAGAAGTGCTCTTTAAAAAAGTTTGGGCCTTGTTGGTATTAACTTTCCTTAAGGGCTTGTTGCAAAATATTTTTTGTAGGCGAGATCTCAAGGGAGCTATTAACACCTCGGGATCAGGGGTTAGTAAAATGAGTAAGGCATAGGATGGTGGCTCTTCCACTATCTTAAGAAGAGCGTTTTGTGCCTGAGGAGTGAGAGTTTGGGCCTGATCGATAACAACCAATCTACGCTCTGACTGGACAGGCTTCTGCCAAAGAAACTCCCGGACCTTTTTAACTGTATCTAAACTGATCTTCCCCTTCTCATCAGGTTCGATAAAAAATAAATCTGATAAAGGTCTTTCTGATATACTCCATTCTTCAGCTTCTAAAAAATTAGCTAGCTTTTGGACAAAATCAATCTCTGGCCTTCCAAACATTAAATATCCTTGGGCTAGATTATTAGTTTTTATTAATTTTTGAAATATTTTTCTCAGATCCATTATCTCTTTTCTAATAAGGTGCGTTTATATATATCAAGGTGATTGAGAATAATACCTGATCCTTTAGCAACGCAGAAGAGAGGGTTTTCAGCAACATAGGCCTCAACTCCTAACATACGTTTAAAGAACTCGTCGATATAACGAATACTAGCTCCACCACCAGAAACGATAATTCCCTTTTCCATTACATCAGCCACTAATTCAGGTGGGGTCTGATTAAAAACATTTTGAGCGGCAGCAGCAATATCCATTAAATGAGTATTTAATGCCTCTGCTACTTCATTGGAGTTAACTATAATATCTTTTGGAAGACCGGAGATGAGATCTCTACCTCTAGTTTCCATCTCTAATTTTTCTCGAGAAGGGAGAGCGGCACCAACTTTAATTTTAACTGCTTCCGCTGTCTGCTCACCAATAGAAAGTGAATATTTTTTCTTGATGAGATCCATAATAGCTTTATCAAACTTATTACCCGCCACCTTTAAGCTGGACCAAGAAACTACACTTCCTAAAGAAATGACAGCGATCTCCGCGGTTCCTCCACCAATGTTAATAATCATATTACCAGAGTGAGAGTTGATAGGAATGCCAGCTCCTAGAGCGGCCAAGATAGGCTCCTTAACAATGAAAACATTTTTTGCCCCTGCCTCCATAGCAGCATTAATCACCGCCCTTCTTTCGGTAGTGGTAATGCCTGCTGGAGCTGAAATAACTACATCCGGTTTAAATAGATTAAACTGACCAATAGCTTTAGAAATAAAATACTGGAGCATAGCTCGAGTGATATAATAGTCGGCGATAACGCCATCCTTAAGGGGTCTGTAAGCAATAATGTCATCAGGAGTTCTACCAACCATATCCTTAGCCTCTCTACCCACCGCCAAGACAGTATTATCAGGTGAGCTCATAGCAACGATTGTAGGTTCGTTGATGATAAAGCCTTTGTCTTGAGCAAAGACAATCGTATTAACGGTTCCTAAGTCGATTCCTATTTTTCGGATAAGCATAAATTGATAAGAAAAAAGCTAGCTCAATGTGACCTATATTTTACTACATCAATCCAATATTAGCAAAAATCTAACTTAAACGATTAATATCAGCTCCTAGTCCTCGAAGTCGCTCATCGATTCTTTCATAACCACGATCAATCTCCTCTACTCCAGAAATAAAAGAAGTGCCTTCAGCTATTAATGCGCTAATAATATTAACCATACCAGAGCGTAGGTCTCGAACCTGAGTATTAATTGCCTTGAGTGGTGTAGGGCCGTTGATAGTAGCGCTATGGCCAAAGCCCTGATTACTAAAACGACAGCTTAAATCCCCTAAACATTCAGAAGATACTTTGATATCAGCCCCCATCTGATTAAGATCCTTGGTATAGCCAAAACGCTCTTCATAAATAGTTTCGTGAATGGTAGAGATGCCTTGAGCTTGAGTTAATAAAACGGTGAATGGCTGTTGCCAGTCGGTCATAAAGCCTGGGTGAGAATCGGTTTCAATTTCCACGCCTGACAATTCTCTTTCTTTATAAAATCTAATACCCCCATCGGTTATCTCATAACCTCCACCTATTTTCTTTAAGACGTCTAGAAAAGCTGCCAGGTCATTCTGACGAGCATCTTTTACCAAAATATCACCATCGGTAGCAACAGCTAAGCAGGCAAAAGAAGCCGCCTCGTTACGATCTGGAATAATAGAGTGGGTGGCGCCTTGCAGTTTTTCAACGCCGTTGATTTTAATGGTTCTATTATCACCCAATTCAATAACAGCTCCCATTTTTTGAAGAAGTTTAATCAAATCAATAACCTCTGGCTCAATAGAGGCGTTGGTAATAACAGTATCTCCTTTAGCCAACACAGCAGCTAATATAATATTTTCTGTTGCGCCAACACTAGGAAATTCAAGGCTAATAGAAGCTCCCCTTAAGCCATCTTTAGCTACGGCCTTATAACTATCTGGAGTAGTGGTAACTTCAGCACCTAAAGCTTTCAAAGCATCAATATGCAAATTAACAGGTCGAGGGCCAATCTTGTCACCACCTAAGATAGGTACCTCCGCCTCTCCAGCTCGAGCTAGAAGTGGACCGATGGCTAAGATAGGAATACGATTACGCCTACTCAAAGACATTACCTGAGTTTGTTTAATGGTCGGCGTGTGAATTTTTAATTCATGATCACCATATTCCAACTGAGCACCAATCAATTGACAAAGCTCTGCCACGATCTCCGTATCACCAATCTGAGGAAAGTTTTTTAAAACACAAGGCTCCTCTGTTAAAAGAGAGGCTATCATCATTTTAGTAGCTGCATTTTTAGCACCAGCAAGCTGAACTTCACCTTGAAGTTTTTTGCCGCCATTAATAACAAACTTCATACTAGATTAAGATAATAAAACTAGTGATTAATTGCAATCAACTTCATTTATTTAAGAAGTTGAAAAAAGAAAAGATGTTGGCAAAGAAAGAGCTAATTCCGTCGTTAAACGCTACCGTACTAGCTTTAACAACATCTTGAATCTTATCGCCCTCATCATTAAAAACAGCTATACAAATTTCACCATAATCTAAAGGATTAATAGTGATAGCGGCATACCAAGGATTAGGAATAGAAACGCCTTCCTCTGGCACATAGTCGCCCGGGTAGTTTCTTCTGTTTTCATTAGGATCATAAATATACCAACTAACAGCAGCGTTGGCATTAGCTGTCACTGGGCTATACATCTCATCTGGAGTATTAGAACAAAAACTATTACTAGATATATCTGCATAATATAATTGCAAAGAATTTGGACCTCTTCCTCCTAGCTGACTTCTAAAATCTTCTATATCAGCAGCTACCAAGCCTAGAATATATGAATTAGGGTTAGAGCCTACTAAAAGACTGGTTACACCTCCTTCTACACTAGGGGTGGCAAGGGACGGTAATTGAAGAAGGGTTGTAAGGGAGTAATCATAGAGACTGGCTAAGAACAAATTAACTGTTGTGATAAGCATGTCATTAATACCCATATCGCCCCCTGGCTCTTCTGTGGTTTCAGATGGTGATGGGTCTAATAGAGAATCTAGATCTAATCCTAAGCTAGCTAAGTCTTCAACTGATAACTCACTAGCCCCAGCTGTATTATTAGATGGATTTTCTGGGCTTGAACCAGATACTCCTGGATCAGGCATACCATCCATACCAGGGTCTTCAGGTATACCATCACCCATATCACCCATATCACCCATATCACCCATATCACCC
>CAYSNH010000005.1:0-29973 GCA_964432405.1 uncultured Candidatus Saccharibacteria bacterium | reverse complement strand
TTCAGGTATACCATCACCCATATCACCCATATCACCCATATCACCCATATCACCCGTATCACCCGTATCATTCATATGCTCTTGAAGCTCAATAATCTGACTCTCAATTACTTCTGCTTCATAATCTTCAACTCCCAAACTGTCTAACTGACTTCGCAAATCATCAATTTCTTCTATAGTTTTTTCTTCATTTTTAATTGCTTTTAATTGCTTATCAGCATCTTCTAACCAGCCCTCATTCTCCTCCACCTTCTTTTCAACTTTTTCTAATTGTTTATTAGAATTTTGTGTTTCTTTTTCAGTTTGAGTTTGATTAATTCCTTCTTCTATTACTTTCTTTAAAATATTGAGTCTATCTAAGCTTGCTTCTGCTTCATCTACTTGAATTTGAGTTCTAACTTTTTGTATAACCCTTTCAGCAGTTGTACGATCTACATCTACTCCAGCAATGTCAGGAGTTCTAAGAGCCACTCCTGCTATCATTTTTATTCTTTCAGGTGGTAATAATCCTTTAGCTGCAGTATAAATTTCTCTTACAAGTAATTCTGCTTTTTGTTTATTTAACTCCTTCCTCTTCTTAAGTGGCAATGTATTTGTGAGCGCAATTACCCCTTTAGGATCAGTAGCTATAGCAAAAAAATTACCTGGAAGTGATGTGAATCGCTTCCGTCCAATATCTGGCGTAGATTGACCAATAGCTGAGCCAACATAAAGACTAGCAACAGCCATGCGTTGAGCTCCTAACTCTTCAATATTTTTCTCTTTACGATCAAACCTTGCTCCAAAAACAGAACTACCAAACAAATATTGATAATAGAAAACCACCTTCTCCCCACTATCTGGATCTTTACCTTTCTTTCCATTTTGAGGATCTTTAACTAATTTGTAAGGGGCCTCGGAGCCAAGAGCAGTGAAGTCGATAGGAACCCATCCATTACCATCATTCTTTAAATAGTCAGACTCCGTCTGACAACGATATTTATAATCAGCTGATATCTCGGGCAATCCCTTCTTCAGCCATTTGGAACAATCAGGATCATTATCTGGTAAAGACGTATAGATAATTTTAGGCTCAGCTTTGATAGCTTCCGGAACCTTTTCTTCTATTTGGCTAATATAATTACTTAAACTTTTAAGATCCTGAGTTCTTTTTCTATCTCTATGAAAACGAACGAACTCAACCGGGTTGATGGTAATAGCAAAAAGTAGGCTAACTAAGCCTACACTAACAAAGGTTATGATAATTCTTTTAGGAGATTTTAAGAAAGAGGTTTCTGGGCTATTCGGCATAGTATAAAAAATATGAATCCTCCCAGGAGATCCAAAGCTAGATCAAACATTGTGTCTTGCAAGTCGGGCTGCATAAAAGCTTTATCCTTTAGATATAAATCAGCAGCAAACTCATGTAATTCCCAGAGCACGCCAACAAGAGCCACAAATCCCAGGCCTAATATTAATTTTACCCAAAAACGCCTATCAACAAAAGCTAAATCAAAACGAATAAGTGCATAACCAAAAAAAGCCGCCAACCAAACTCCACCTAGAAAATGTAATAAGCCATCAAACCAAAGAAAAGTTTTATGCCATTCAAAAAAGAGGGTTAGCCAATATAGGCCAAGAAATAAATAGAGGAAGATCGCTACAAATCGTGGAGACTTTAACGCTTGCTCCATTGTGGTGCTTTACGAGCCTTCTTTAGTCCAGGCTTCTTTCTCTCAACCATTCGAGAGTCTCGGGTTAAGAAACCAGCTCGACGTAATCGTGATTTAAATTCCTCATCAAGACTTACCAAAGCTCTAGACAAACCATGACGAACGGCTTCAGATTGAGCGCTAAGACCACTACCAGAAACTTTTACGGTCATACCAAACTCACTCTTATCAGCCTTAATAGTATCAAAAGGGGCGCTAACAGCCTTGCGCTGTTCAGGAGTCTTAAAATACTCCTCACAAGACTTATCATTAATAGTTATACCAACATCCTTCTTATATAGTCGAACACGAGCAACCGCCGTCTTACGCCGACCAATTCCTTCAAAATATTTATCTTTAGTATCTAATTTAGCCATATTATAATTCTATCTTTAAACGCTTTAATCGAGGAGCTCTTAAACGATTCTTGGGTAGCATGTTATAAACTGCTTTGGTGATCACCTTCTCAGGAGACTTAGCGAACATTTTTTCGTAAGTAGTTTCTTTTAAGTTACCAAGATAACCGGTGTGACGATAATAGATCTTCTGTTTAGATTTATTACCAGAAACGGAGATTCTAGAAGCATTGGTAATAACCACGCTATCAGAGCCTGGTAAACGAGGATTGTACTTAGGATCTTTCTTGCCTTGCAAAATTACAGCTACCTCAGTAGCGATCCTACCTAATCTTTTATTTTTAGCATCAATAGTATATTGCATGTTTAAACAAATTCGATACGAGCGGTTTTAGAACCGTCTCTTTTTCTAATCTTGCCCTGCTTAATAATTCTTAAATATCCTCCTGGTCTTTCAACGTAGCGAGGAGCAATATCGTGAAAAAGTTTCTGAGCAGCTTTTTTATTATCCAAACGTGAAATTAATAGACGAAGGTCCTGTAATCGATTGCGTCGTGCAATAGAAACCAACCGTTCAACAATTGGTCGAATGGCCTTAGCACGGATCTCAGTAGTCTCCATTTTTTCTTTCATAATCAGGTTATTGGCCAATCCACGGAAAAAAGCGTGTCGTTGACCTTTTTTGCGATGAAACTTTCTAGTTACAGGCATGGCAAAATATTAATGAAAAAAGAAGAAAAAAGCAACTATTATTACTTCTCCTCCTCTTTATCCTCTTTCTTAGCTTCTTTTTTAGTAGCTTTCTTATCCTCTTTGTCGTCTTCGACAGCTATTTGGGAAATCTTAGCAAAGTGATCTTGTAAAATGTTACAAGCCTTACGCAAAGCTACAGAAGGAGCGATTGAGCCATCGGTAGTTATTTCAACCTTAAGTTTATTGAAATCGGTACGATCCTCAATACGCATGTTTTCAACACTAAAGCTTGCTTTAATGATCGGGGAAAAAGCAGCATCAAGAATAATTACTCCGATAGGAAGTTTTTCTTTTTGACGAGCTTCAGCGGACATAAAGCCAAGACCTTTTTCAACAGTTAGCTCCATGTCTAGTTCAGCGCTCTTACTAGACAAAGTAGCTATGTGAACATCAGGATTTATGACTTCCACTTGAGCATTAACCTTAATGTCAGCAGCAGTCACCTCTTTTTCACCCTTAACCTTAATATTTAGAACTTGTGGTTCGTCAGAGTGAGTAAGGAAGCGAATCTTCTTTAGGTTAAGAGATAGCTCAACCATATCCTCCATAACACCAGAAAGAGAAGAAAACTCGTGACTAACTCCTTTAACTTTAATCTGAGTAATAACAGAACCAGGCAACGAGGAGAATAATACTCGACGAAGAGAGTTACCGATTGTTATTCCATATCCGGCGTATAAACCGTCTATCTCAAAAACACCTTCGGTTTTGGTTTCCGAAACTTTCTTTATACCAACAGTTTCACTAAGATAAGCGTATTTCATAATCTATTTACTAATTTTTGAATAATAATCAACGACTAAGTTAATATTAAATGTCATCTCAAAATCTTTTGGTTGCATAGCTACCTTGCCCTCTAACTTATCAACGTCTAGCTTCAACCAAACTGGAGTCTCGTATTTTTTAAGAGTAATCGGCAACTCTTGGAATAATGGATGCTTATGAGATTGAGGGCGAATAGATATAACATCTCCCACCTTTACCTCATAAGAACGGATGGTAGTCTTTCGACCATTTACCAAAAAATGACCATGACTAACCAATTGACGCGCAACTGAGCGAGAAGCAGCAAATCCAAGTCGGTAAATTACATTATCCAATCTTTTTTCTAAAATGGCAAATATTGTCTCACCAGTAACGCCAGTACTTTTAGCAGCTTTAGAAAAAATTCTTCTTAGATTTTTCTCACTAACGCCGTAGGTAAATCTAATTTTTTGTTTCTCCTGCAACTGTTGACCATATTCAGATAATGGACGACGACGAGATTTTCCATGATCACCGGGCTTGTAAGGGCGTCGAATAGTGGCACACTTTTGTGAATTACAACGCTCCGCTTTCAAAAAAAGCTTTGCTCCTAATGCACGTTCTTTTTTTTCTTTAACTTTAAACATATTTTCTATACTCTTCGTACCTTACGAGGACGAGGACCGTTATGTGGAATAGGGGTTATATCTTTAATAGAAGATAGATTAAAACCCTGATTAATTAAAGACCTAATAGATGAATCACGACCACCGCCAATACCATTAACAAAAACCTGAACATCAAAGGGACCGGTTTTCTTTAGCTTTTCAGTTAAAGCGCTGACGATTTTAGAAGCTGCGAAAGGAGTAGCTTTCTTAGGACCATTAAAACCTAATGACCCAGCAGAAGACCACGCTATAACATGACCTCTTTCATCTGTGACAGTAATGAAGGTGTTGTTGTATGAAGCTTTGATATAGATTCTACCCTTATCAAATTTCTTCTTTCCCTTAACCCCTTTACTCCCAGACTGAGCCACCGCAGAATCGATAGCTGCGCCAGCCTTTAAAACTTCCTCTGTTGATTCTTTTGCTATTTTTTTCTTACCCATATCTTTACTTCAATTCAACTTTTCTCTTACCACTACCAGCGGTACGACGAACGTTACCTCTAATAGTTCTAGAATTAGTTTTTGTTCGTTGACCTCTAGCTGGCAATCGGTGGTTATGACGAGTGCCACGATAGGATTTAATGTCTTTTAATAAGTTAATGTTTTGCCTAAGTATTAAACGAAGCTCACCCTCTACCTTGTAAGCTTTATCGATAAACTCCTTAATAGCATTAACCTCACTAGCATCTAAAGATTTAGCCCTTTTGTTAGGGTCTATTTTTGTGCCAACTAAAATATCTTTAGCTCGATTTGGACCGATGCCGTAGATATAAGTTAAAGCAACTTCAATCTTTTTATTGTCTGGAATGTTGATTCCTAATATTCTCATAGTGATTAACCTTGGCGCTGTTTGTGCTTAGGATTCTTTTTGCAGATAACATGAACTCGCCCGCGGCGGCGGACGACTTGGCAGTCATTGCAAATCTTTTTTACTGAAGCACGAACTTTCATAATTGTATTATAGTCTACGGGTAATTCGACCCCTATTAGGATCGTAAGGGGTTAGCTCGATTTGAACCTTATCACCTGGAACTATCTTAATATAATACTTACGCATTTTACCAGATAGATAAGCTAAGATGGAACGACCATCCTCTAATTTAACTCGAAAGTTAGTTCCCGGAAGATTCTCTTCGACACTGCCCTCAACCCGAATGACAGACTTATCATTGCTCATTTATAACAAAAACATAGTAGCATGGTTTTTCAAAATTAGTCAATGCTAATTTTTATCTTGCTTTGCTTTTGAGGCACCTTGCTGACCCAGAATGGCCAGAGAGAGACTTGAGCATTTTCTAAGCCTGGTAAACCAAAGATAGAAGCCTTAAGATCTGACTCCGACTTACCCACTATTTGTTGACGTAATTTCTTTTCATTAATTGGCTTAATTAACACTGCTGAGAAATCAATATCTAAAAACAACTTGTTACTATCCAAATCAGCTTTTTTGAGATCGTAGTCTATATTATAAGATTTGATACTATACTCCTTACCCACATCTTGAGCTAGCTGATACTTTAAGGCAGCTAATAGATCTTTTTCACGAAAACCCATTACAGAAGCTTCTATCTCGGTAAAGACTGGAAACTTATTATTCTCATCAACTTCGGTACCTAATTTTTCTTTAACTATAGCTACTTGAGTAGCACCTTCAAGAACTTTAAAATCTTCTGGTACCTGAGATTTAAGAGTCATTTCTAAGGAGCTTTTAAGAGCGGCCACGCTTTTCTTCTTGCCAGCAGCCAGATCTTTTTCATTAGGTAGGTAGGAGTTACCAACAAAACCACCGCTAAGAGGTTCTTTAAACTCACCATAAAAACCTGCGTACTTATCAGGTGAACCCTTAAAGCCCGGGATACTAAGTTTTCTTATAGGTCCAACGTTATAAGATTCTCCTGGTTTATCTGCGGTAATAGCGGTACTAATAGATCCAGGAACCAACTTGCCACCCACCTTTTTTGTACCAGGAACTATCACACCCTTATTAATTCTAAACACCTTCCCTTCATCAGTCTGAAAACGAGTAGTGGCCACCAATTGCTGTGGCTTAGTGCTGTGATTGTTGTATATAGTAACCTTACCAGTCGCCTTTCTTTTAACCATCTTCTTTTCTGTAGCGGCAAATCTTAACTCACCATTTTTACGTTGAGTAAAAATCTGTCCAGGGATTTTAAGATCCTGAAGATCACTAACCACCGCTCTCTTATCAATAACCACCTCTCCTTTAAAATCCCAAGGAGTTTTTTTGGTAATAATCTTAACATCAGCCTGAGGCAGTATTTTCATAGATGTCCAAACACCAATACCAATCAAGAAGACGGCTAAGATCGGTGCCAGGCCAAGCTTGCGAGAAGAAGGGAGACGAATCTTCTTGGGGCCTGGATCAAAATCTCTATCTAACTCCTGCTCAACCTCTTTGAAAACCTCGTGGGCTTTATTTTCACTTTTATTAATACTTTCTTCCAAGTCATCAGCCTTCTCATCATCAGGCTCCACTGGCTCTTCAGCCGATGGACTAACTGGAACCTCATCTTTTACCTTTTTATTATCGATATTAAGATCTAAAGACTCAGGAGCCTTAGCAAAAAATGGATTTTCAGCTGCAAAACCAACCTGGGTCGCCAGATCAATAACCTTGTCATCAACAGACTCAAAACTTAAGGCTTTGTTGTTGTTAGTAAATCCTCCTTTAAGAAATTTAAAGTTATCAATTGATTCAGCCAATTTGGAGAATTTTGGAACAACTAAAACAACCTCGTCAGCATCAGCAGAAAAAACCTGTTCTGCAATGACTGGCAATTCTTCGGTTTTTTTAATGTTAATTTTAACTACCTTTTTCATACCAACGTAAACGTCTATTGGCTATCTTGTTGGGCAAGTTATCTATTGATAAAGATAAAAACTCAGCAAGAGAAGCAACGACTGAAAAATCATTAGCCATTTTAGCCTCTTTATGAAATTTTAACTTATAACCTAATTTTTGGCTAATAAAACTGTTATCAACAACCTGATAGTTAAAAGATCTTTTTAGCTTTATATGATTGAAGGGCAAAGCGGAAAAAGCTAGCAGATAAAGTTGGGTAGCCTTTTCTTTAATCATTATCTTTTCTAATTGTTGAGAAAGGCTTTTAAAATCATGCTGCCAAAAAGTAGCAAACTTCTTAGCTAAAGAGGTAGAGATGTTCTGCTCACAATATTGCTGAAGAATCTTTCTAGCAGTTGCCTGATTAACAGCAAGATTGCCAAATAATACAGACAAAAGATTCTTCTCACCCCAGCTAATCACCTTGATAGGGGCGACCGTCTCATCATTGAATGAGTAGACTGGTGCTGAGTCATAAAAAACTGGCATACAAATAAAAGGCTCTATTTTCTTTGGATGACTACTCTTATCACCAACTAGAGAGCGGGTAATGACGTTAGTCCATAAGGCGCCAGCCTCACTAACGATAACAACCTTATCTGCTGGCAATATGCTTTTGAGATCATTCAAGAAATTGGTTTGAGCTAACGTCTTACTAAAATGAATCTTCACTTCTTTACCAGTCAAGCCGATTGGCTCGGTAACTTTATGACCGTCGATAGTAAAATGACGAATATGAAACTGACTCAATGTTAAACCATAGCTACTACCCTGATTAACAAAACGCCAAACCAACTGAGAAATAAATCCCTCTAACTCCGTTTCATCAATAGATTGATGGGGATCACGACGGGTAAATTGGTGATAGGAATAAGTAGTTTGAGCAAGATCTGGAGACAGGCTTAAAATGATAGAATGGTTCGTATTAGAAAAAGATCTTAGTTTTTTTCTTAATTCCTCCAGATTATCAAATGGCCAGGCTTTATTAACCTCTAGTTCGTTTTTTTTAGGGTAATGGTAGAGTAAGCTAATTTGATAACAGGAAGGCAAGACTTCGATGACCAAAAAGCCACTGGTTTTATTTTTTTTAAACCGTTTCACTTTAATAGTATAAGGTTGAGGAGGTTGTTTATTCTAGTACACCACGAATACGTCGTATGCCTGCTCCTACACTCTCCTCTTTAATTATTTTAAATCTACCTATTTCTTTTGTATTAGTCACGTGAGGACCACCACAAAACTCTTTACTATACGCGTCTTCCAATGAGGGGCCAACGTAATAGACTTTAACCGGATCAGGATACTTCTCCTTAAAATAATATAGAGCACCGGTTTCTTTAGCTTCACTAAGTGGCAGCTCTTCATAACCAACTGGTAAGGCTGCCTCAATCTTTTCATTGATAATCTTTTCTATCTGCTCCAGTTCATTGGCATCTAATTTCCGAGAAAAAGAAAAATCGAAGCGAGTTCTTTTGGTAGTGATATCAGAACCTTTTTGCTTAACCTCATCACCTAAGACGTCTCGTAGAGATTGTTGTAACAGGTGGGTAGCTGTATGCAAACGAGTTACCTGCTTTATCTCATCCTCACTTCCAGCTTTTAGCTCTCCAGTGTCTAATAATAAGCCGTGGCCACCAAACTTCTTTTCTTGACCCGCTCTAGAAATCTCCTGATGTTTGGCAAATTCTTTATCAAAATCTTTTTGTTTAAGCTTGGAAGCTTTTTGGCCGCCCAAATCTTTAATAACCTCATAAGGCAGGCCGAAGCTCTCATAAAGCTTGAAAGCTGATGGAGCATCGATCGTCTCTAATTTACTCAACTCTCTAATGCCCTTAGCTAAAGTTTTTTTAAACTTCTTTGATTCCTCATCAAAAACCTTCCATATTTTTTCTCGATCAAGATTAGAATAATCAGGACTATATAATTTAACTACCTTGTTTAATAATTGAGAAAAATCATATTCTGGAGCTTTGGTAATGATTCTTCTAATTAATCGACGCAGTATATAACCCGCCTCTTTATTAGAAGGAGTGACCCCATCAGAAATTAGAAAAGAAATTCCTCTGCCGTGATCAGCTAGAACTCTTTTGCTCTCGATTGATAAATCTTCTGGTAGGGCATCAATGATGGAGCTGAAGAGATCTGTTTCATAAACATTCTTAACGCCAGATAGAATGGCCGCTAATCTTTCCAAGCCCATACCAGTATCAACACCTGGCTTAGCTAATTTGTTTAATTGAGCCTTACCAGCCAAAAGATCATCTCTACTCCCCTCACAGACATATTCATTAAAAACAATATTCCAGATCTCTATGCCGTCAACGTAGATTTCGGTAGTTGGTCCACAAGGCCCCTTGTTGCCTGTAGGGCCCCAGAAGTTATCCCAGAGAGCGTATTCTATCTTATCTTCTGGCAAGCCAACAACCTCGTTCCAGATACGATAAGACTCCTCATCACGAGGCACCTCATTCTTCCCCTCAAAAACGGTGACTGTCAGACGATCTTTAGCTATCCCTAGTTCTTGAGTGATAAATTCATAACCCAACTTGATAGCCTCCTCTTTACCATAATCAGCAAAAGAAAAATTACCCAACATTTCAAAGAAAGTTAGATGAGTCTCATCACCAACCTCGTCAATGTCGGTGGTTCTAAAACATTTCTGAGCAGAAGCTACTCGTCGAGAATCAAAATCTTTTTCAGGATCTGAATCTCCAGTATAATATGATTTAAATTGTTGAACGCCAGCGGTAGTTAATAAGACGGAGGGATCGTCAGATAATAAAGAAGAAGAAGGAATTATTTTATGCTCTTTAGCTTTAAAAAAGTTTAAAAATTTTTCTTTAGTATCTGCGGTAGTCATACTCTATAAACTATAACGAATTTCTGATAACAGCAACTTGATATCGAAGATAAGACGCTCTGTTTTACTATTAGCAGACCTTAACCTTCCTCCTTTAACGAGGTCCGATAAATCAATAATTTTTTCTTCAGCTATTACTAGTCTCTTAGCAGTTTTTTTATTTTTAACTAATTTGTCGTAAGAGATTTTTAATAACTCTAACTCTGATTGGTAGTAAGCGGGAACGTTTTTTAAGTAACGCCAGTTGTTTTTTGTAGCGGCAGCGGCCATAGAAGACTGTCCCAAAGCAGCTACATATTCTTTTTCAGAAAAAGATTTATTAGCCTGGCCAAGGTAGAACTGTACCTGGGCACCAGTTCTTTTGAGAGCTCTAATATCATAAGCTAGTTTTTTAGAAGTTTCATAAGTTTGTTGAGCAAGATTTTCTGTGATTAATTCATCAGTAACAGCTTGCTCTATAATACTCTGTCTCACCTTACTAATTTGAGATTTAAGATCCGCGTCATCTATCTTATACCTAATCTCATCAAAAACTTTTAGACGGGTAACAAAGTTTCCAGGAATCTCCTTTAAACTCTCGCTGTCTATTTTATTAAATTTAATTTGAGAAATAAGATCTACTAACAAGTCCTCTTTAGCACGATTAATCTGAATCTTCTGATTACTAACCATGCTATCCTCTGCTTTATCCAAGGCTTCTATTAACTGAATTATCTGATTATTGTTTTTCTGATTTTCTTTCAACTTGATGACTTGTTTGCGTAGCTCTTCTGGATTTTTATAGCTATCAATAGCAATAGACAATAGCTTGGCAGTATCATTAATTGCCGAATCAACACTTTTTAATCTTTTATCACTTAATTGTATTTGAAGATTATTAAACAGTTGTGTGTGTTTAATTGAATTAATTACTACCTTATTAAGCTCTGAGCTTTTAATTTTTTTACCAGAAAGATCTTTAAACTGACTAATTAGATTATTAAGATTAGAATTGTATTTTTTGGTAGCTTCATTAATAGCAATGGTGTTGCCAGGAATAATTCTAACCAGCTTACTAATCTCAGCCGCTCGGTGATTTAAAGTTAAGATCTCTAATTCAACCTTATTTTCAAGGTCAAAAGTTAAAGACATCCTTACTCCACGAGACCATTCTTTAACAAAATAAAATGGGTTGCTGGGCAATAGACCAGGGTTTTCAACTCCTAAGTCAACGCCTAGGTTAGTAGCGTGAAGAGAGGACCAGAGCACACTGCTGCTGGTGATGATAGTAACTAAAAGAAAAAATAGCGCTGGTTTTATCGCTTTTTTCATAGTTGGATTACAATAGCATAATTAACCCCTTTTGACTAGGATTTAGTAGCCCTCAAGAGTATGAGCCTTATCATGACTCTTGATGCGAACTAAGGCTTTAGCTTCGATCTGACGAATACGTTCTCGAGTTACACTAAACACCTTCCCCACTTCTTCTAAGGTGTGAGTAATGCCATCTTCTAAACCAAAGCGCATTTTAAGAATTTTTTGCTCTCTAGGGGTAAGATCAACCAAGATCTCCTTAATCTTATCTCGTAAAAGAGCCTGGGTAGCAGACTGAGCTGGTGTTAAACTTCGCTCATCAGGAATGAATTCTGAAAGAGTTGAATCTTCATCTTTATCACCTAATGGTGATTCCAAAGAGATTACATCCTGAGAGATTTTTTGAATATGATGAATCTTCTCTACCGGCAAGTCTATCTCCAAAGCAATCTCTTCGGGCAAAGGCTCGCGACCAAGCTCTTGGAAAAGACGTCTTTTAGCTTGGGTATATTTGGAAATGGTCTCTACCATGTGAACTGGTATTCTAATAGTTCGAGACTGATCAGCTAAAGCACGGGTAATGGCCTGACGAATCCACCAGTGGGCGTAAGTTGAAAATTTAAATCCTCGTCGATAATCAAACTTATCAACCGCTCGAGAAAGACCAATATTACCCTCCTGAATTAAATCTAAAATACCAAGGTTAGGACTACGATTAACATATCTTTTAGCAATAGAAACTACTAGACGTAAGTTGGCTTTAATAAAATCTCTTCGAGCTTGTTCATCGCCACTCTCAATTCTCTTGGCTAAATCCTTTTCCTCTTCTTTGGTTAGCAAGGAAGCCTTACCAATTTCCTTTAAATAAACCTGAACCGCGTCTGGTAGGCCGACAGCCAAACGCTGATCATCAAGCTCTGCCAGACTGATCTCATCATCTTTAGGGACTTCAATTAACTGACTGGTTTCAACAACCTTAATATTATTATTATCTAGCTCAGCATAAACTTCTTCTAAAAACGCTAAATCTTCCTCTAAATTAGGGAAGTGATGAAGGACTTCTGTGTCCGTAACAAAACCACGACTACGACCTCTTTTTACAAGATCAGCCAGTTGTGCGAGACCAAGCTCCTGCTTCGCCTTACTACGACGACTTCTGGTAACCTTCTTTTTCGGAGCTTTCTTTTTAGGAGTAGCTTTGGCCTTACTAGCAGATTTAGCTTTACGGGTAGTCTTAGCAACAACTTTTTTCTTTTTGACCACCTTTTTTGTTACCTTCTTAGTAACTTTTTTGGTAGCTTTTTTCTTGCTATCAGCCTTCTTAGCTGTTTTTGCCATTGGTGATATTGTAAAATTCCTTGTTCAAAATGTCAAACTCTTTTAAGGCTTCTATTAAGGCTTTTTCATCACCTTGTTTTTCAGCCTGAGCAATGGCTAATTGTAATAATCGTCGCTTATTTTTAAGTCCTGATATTTTTAGCTGGGTGATTAGCTTAGCTAGTTCCTCTTCCTTGTTTTCAGGATCAATATTACTATTTTCTAAACTAGCCTTAAGAGCTAGCTGATCAGAGGATTGAAATTGAAAATCCTCAGGCACCTTACCACCCAAATCAACAACTCTTTGAGCTATAAGATCTCGACGACTCCAACTTTCCGGCTGAGCAACTGGAATAGATTGAGCTGGCTGATTAACGAAGCTCGCCTTCTGACTAGGAATCCTTTCCAACTCTTCATATAGGACGTCTTCTTTAACGCCGGTTATGCCTGATAATTCTTTGAGCCATATTGATTGCTCCACCCTACTAAAAATACTTTTAATTTTGGTAAGGACGTGACGCGTATTATTTTTTCTTGCCGCCTCACTAGTGAGAACTTGTGGTGATAAATAGCGATGGAAATAAAAATGGCGAACGGGCTTAGCCTCCTCAACTAACCGACTCATTGCACCTGCTTGAGCTTTAATAAAATCAGCTGGATCTTTTTCGCCAGGAACTTTAATAATGCGCACTAAAAAATCTTGTGCCAAAGCTAGATCAATACTTCTTTCAGCTGCTAACTGACCGGCCTCATCACTATCAAAACTCAAGACCAACTGACTACTAATACGTCTCAAGGTCTTTAGCTGATCATTACCAAGAGCTGTTCCTGAAGAGGCCACTACATTTTTAACTCCATCTTGATAAGACATCAGCACATCCATTTGACCCTCAACCAATAAAGCTAAATCCTGCTTGCGAATCTCGCTCTTACTTTTGTGTAGGCCGTAGAGTAGGCGAGACTTATTAAAGATAGGAGTTTCTGGAGAGTTGATATATTTAGCTATCTTAGGATCGGCTTCGCCCATTTCAAAAATACGACCGGTAAAGCCAACCGTCTTACCAAAGCTACTAAATATAGGGAACATTATTCGTTGACGAAAACGATCCCAGTAAGTTCCTCTATCTGTTTTAAAAACCAACCCAGCTCGCTCAATATCATTAGCAGCAAAACCGAGACTGGTAAGGTGGCGCAATAAGTTATCAGATCCTGGAGGAGCAAAGCCTAATTCAAATTCCATAATCGTATCTTTATTTAAACCACGAGCAAGAAGATATTCGCCAGATTCTTTGGTAAAATTCTTTCTAAAAAAATCTTTAGCTGAGCTGTTAATGTCATAGATGACGCCGAACTGTTTATAGTCATTAGCTGTATTAGGATTGCGACGAAAATCAACACCAGCTTTTTCCGCCAATATCTTTAAGGCCTCGTAAAATTCTAGATTTTCAAACTTCATTAAAAACTTGAAGATATCACCTCCATCGTTACAGCCACCAAAACAATACCAAGTTTGACGATCAGGAGAGATAACAAAAGAAGGATTACTTTCTTTGTGAAAAGGACAGAGAGCCTTAAAATTCCGCCCTGCTGGAGTTAGTTGAATATATTCTTTCAAAAACTCAGCGATATCTATCTTCTCTTTAATTTGATCCGTAACATTTGTCATTCTGCCCTTATATTAATTGAATAATGCTAAATAATGAAATAAAGCTTGCCATAATAATAAAAATTGGTTATTATTTTCTCACTATGAGACAGTGTGAAATTTGTAAGAAAGGTTCTCGAATGGTTGGAAAGCGAAAGCTTTTACGAGGCCACTATAACCCAACTAATTGGACTCGCAAGCAGCCCAACCTACAAAAAACTCGCCTACCAGACGGTCGGCAACTTTTAATTTGCACTCGCTGCATCAGAACATTGGCTAAAAAAGCTAGTGGGGTGTAGTATAATTTAAATACAGTAGCTACAAGCTAGCCTGTCACTGCTCTTTGTCAACAAGGGTAAATCTATCCAGAAAGGATGCTATCATGCTATTCGAAAGAGAAGATGAGCTAGATGTAAGTTTCCGCTGGTTAATAACAGAACGTGATATGCCAGGAGTGATGACCATTGAGAATAGCAGCTTTGAAGAACCTATCGGCGAACAAGAGATGATTAATTGTCTAAAACGCCGAACTGTCATCGGTATGATAGCTGAAAAGGACTCTCTTGTTCTAGGCTTCACAATCTACTGCCTAGGAAAGAGCGCTATTCAACTTTATCGTTTAGCAATCGCTGAAGAATGTCGACGAGAAAAAATTGGCTCCAAAATAGTCCAGCTTGTCAAAACAAAACTTTCTTTTCAAAGACGCACTTTTGTATTTGCCAATGTTCCGGAAAGCAATCTTGGAGCACAGCTCTTTTTCAAAAGTGCTGGATTTAAAGCTGAGCATATTGACTATCGACCTGCTGAACCTGAATATCAAATGTTCTATCAAATTTCTGACGAAGATTCTGAGAGAAATCAGTTGCTAAAGATTTTAGAGAGGCGCAACAGAATACCTCTTTCATAAAATTCTACCCCCCCCTGCTTTTATGCAGGGTTTTTTATTTAATTAAAGAAGATAAGATCTGGAAATCATCCTGTAGGACTTTTTTTATTTTAGGATTATAAATAGCTGCTGCTGGATGATACATGACAGCTACTTTAATTGGGCTATTAGACCCACCTTCCAAAACCTGTCCGTGAAGCTCGCTAATAGGTTTAAGAGAGTCCTGTAGATCTTGTTTTTCCATTATGTAGCTCATAGAAAATCTTCCCAAAGTTACAATCACTAATGGCTTAATGATATCTATCTGACGATCAAGAAAAGGTCCGTAGATAGCTATTTCTTCTGGTAAAGGATCTCTGTTACTAGGTGGTCGATCTTTAACTATATTAGTAATATAAACCTCCTCTCTTTTAATTCCAACAGAGCTTAATAGATCATCCAAAATCTTGCCAGCCGATCCACAAAAAGGACGGCCGGTCTTAGCTTCATTACGACCAGGGGCCTCACCAACAAACATTAATCGAGCTTGATAACTTCCCTCTCCAATGACAGGCAAAGTTTTATTATTAACTCGCTCTTGATAAAGTGGTGATTCTTTTAAATCCCAGACCTCGTTCTTAATTTTTTCTAAGGCTTGTGAACGATCACTGGTCATAACTATTTATTCACAAAGTTATTATTAACCTCCTCCCAGTTAATAACGTTCCAGAAAGCATCTATATATTCTGGTCTCTTATTTTGATATTTGAGATAGTAGGCGTGTTCCCAAACATCAAGGCCAAGCAACGGTGTTAAACCTTCCATGACCGGACTATCCTGATTAATAGTTGACCGGACTGCCAACTTGCCAGAACCGTCCTTAACCAACCAAGCCCAGCCACTACCAAAAACAGTTACGGCGGCGTTAGCAAAGTCCTCTTTAAATTTATCAAACCCTCCCAAATCTTTATCAATAGCTTCAGCTAACTCCCCCTGAGGAGCACCTCCACCAGCCGGACTTAATATATTCCAAAAAAGAGAGTGATTGAGATGTCCTCCTCCATTGTTACGTACTGCTTTTTTAATTTCCTCAGGAACTGAATCTAATGTCCAAAGAAGATCTTCTAAGGGCTTGTTTTGTAAGTCAGGGTGATTCTCTAAGGCAGCATTTAATTTATTAATATAACCCTGATGATGTTTCGTGTGATGAATCTCCATTGTTTGAGCGTCAATGTGAGGATCCAGAGAGTCGTAGCTATAAGGCAGCTTTGGTAATTCGTACATAGTATTAATAATCTTATTAGGACCTTTGTCTCTTTATTATGTAGAAATAAATTTTTTTTGCAAAGAATTAATACTGAAAATATTGTTTTTTGGCAAGTGATGTGTTATAAAACAGAACATATGGAAATTATTAAAAATATTTTTAATTCAGAAAACTTAGGAAGTCTATGGGCAACAGCCTCTCCTTGGTTGCTGACTCATGGTCCAAAAATTATAGGCATTTTACTAGGCGCTTATTTACTTAATAAATTCAGCTACCTATTTATCGAAAAAGCTATTAGAAAAGCTATCGTTGGTGACAGCTTCTTAACCAAACAAGCTGAGAAAAAACGTGAGGATACATTAATTCAAGTTTTTGGTGGAACTTTTAAGATTGTTATTTGGGTAATGGCCATCTTAATGGTTATTTCTGAATTTGGTATTGCTATCGGACCTATCATTGCTGCTGCTGGTATTGTAGGTGTGGCTTTTGGTTTCGGTGCTCAATATCTAATTAGAGATATGATTGCTGGACTATTTATCATCTTAGAAAATCAATACCGTATTGGTGATGTTGTAGAGTTAACTGGTACTTCTGGTGAGGTTGAAAAAATCAGTCTTCGCACCACTATTATCAGAGACCTTAATGGAGCGGTCCATCACATTCCTAATGGAGAGATTAAAAAGTCTTCTAACAAGACCAAAGACTTTGCCCGAGTTAATCTAAATATTGGCATCTCTTATGAGGCTGATATTGAAAAGGTTACTAAAGTAGTTAATGATATTGGCGCTAAAATGTTCCAAGACAAAGAATGGAGCGACAAACTTAATGAGGCTCCTGAATTCGTTAAGATTAATAACTTCGATGATTCAGCGGTAGAAATCAGAATCAAAGCCGAGGTTAAGCCTCAAGAACAATGGGGTGTAGCAGCTGAGTTGAGAAAAAGAATTAAAATTGCTTTTGATAAAGAGGGCATTGAGATTCCCTTTCCTCAAAGAGTTATTCATCAGGCAAAATAACCTCTATCACTTTATTGCGTGATGTCTGGCCAGAGATGATTCTAATGTTGTTAGTGGGAACAGAAAAATAACTAGCTAACAATTTAATGATTGTAAGATTCGCCCGTCCTTTGACGGGCGGTTCTTTTACCGAAACTAAAAAAAGCCCCCCTTCCTGCTCCTCCACCTTATCTTCCCGAGCAGCTGGCTTGGCCTTAACTGATATTTTCATTAAAAAAGAGCTTTAAGAATATCAATATTCTTCTTATCTGGGCCCATCCCATCAAAACCAGGAACTTCTAAAAACCAGGCTGTGTGACCCAGTCTTTTTTCCTTAGCTAGATTTTTAAAACCACTTAAACCAATGTGACCCTCCCCAATATTTTCATGACGATCATGATGAGAGTTAAAAGGAGTTTTGGAATCATTAACGTGCAAGGCCACTAACTTATCCAAACCGATCTCTTTATCAAATTCATTAAAAAGCTTCTTGATGTTAGCCGGGCTATGCTCATCCATTACTCCCGCCTCAAAAGCATGAGCTGTATCCCAACAAACCTTCATTCTATTAGAGTCGATCTTTTTTATCATAACTCCTATCTCAGCTACTGAAGACCCTAGCTTCTGACCACCGCCAGCAGAATTTTCCATAACTAGCTCAGCCTTGCCAGGAACCTTCTTTAAAATAGCCTTACAAGCCTTAACTACCTTAGCCATGGCCTTTTCCTTAGGCAGCTCTTTACCAGACCCTATATGGAAGATAAGCCCATTAGCTCCAATGAGTTCGGCTATTTGCAAATGAATAGAGAGGTTGGTGATAGATTTCTCTACCGTTTCATCAACCGGACTAGCGAGATTAGGAAGGTAGGCAGCGTGAAGATAAATAGGACCTATGCCACTTTCTTTAACAGCTTCCTTAAATTTCTTTATCTTATCTTCGTCTGGTAGTCTTGCTGCCCATTGACGAGGTGAGGCGCCAAAAATCTGAAGACAGTCGCCTCCAATATCTTGAATTCTTTCAATAGCGGTATGAAGACCACCAGCTGTTGATACATGAGCGCCTATCTTAGGATTCATTACTTATTATCCTCGATCATTTTTTGGACCTCCTCACGACTAACCAAGTCTCTTTCCTCGATCTCTTGCTTAACTCGCTTCTCTATCATGTCATCAATCATCTTTTGACCTTGTTGAGCTTGTGATTGAAGCTCCTTTAATTTTTCCGGAGAAAGATTTTTTAGTTCTTTAAAAATTCCCATAGTTTTATTAACCTACTACAACTTACCTGGAACTTGCAAGATGTAGCCTAAGATAATAAGAATGATACCAATAACACCTAGTAACCGCTCACGCTTCATTGTTTGAAAAACAAACTCATCTACCTTGTGTTCTAACAAGAAACGATGATGAACCATGATGGCGGTAAAGCCGACCATCAACTTACCAATAACGTCGAGTGTAAAGCCTAAGAATTCCATATTTTTTTATTATACTCTTCTCCAAAAGAATAGGGAAGTAATCGGCGAGCCGTTAAAACCACAGCCACTCCTAAAACAGCTCCCGCTAAAATATCTAACGGCCAATGAACCCCTGCTATAATCCTACCTAAGCCAATTAATACGGCGGCGCCGGTAAAGTGCCAGAAGTATTTATTATTCATAAAATAAATCAGTGTAGCTAAAGCGAAAAATACCGTAGCGTGGCCAGAAGGAAAAGAACTGGTCATTATTGGATCGATTAAAGGCTCTAAGCTAAGAGCTTTAAAAGGTCTTGGATTAGGATAGAAAAAACGAATCAGCTCAACAAACAAACCTCGAGCAACTAAAAGAGAAAAAGTGGTTAATAATATATAATAAAGTCTGTCCTTCCCCTTTTTATATCCCCAAAAAATTAAACCAATAAAAATAAGAATCAGTAAGTAAGGTAGGTAATGAGCTAAGAAAACAAAAAGCCAATCTAAAAGCCAATGCTTATTGGCTAAGTTATGAAAAAAATAAAAAGCTTGTTCATTCATTACCTTCTAACAAATGGTAACAATCCCAAAGTTCTAGCTCTTTTAATCGCTTGAGCTAATTTGCGTTGATGCTTGGTACAAACACCAGTATAACGAGGATCAATGATTTTAGCCTGTCCTGAAACAAAGCGTCTCAAAAGTTCGCTTTCTTTATAGTCAATCTCTTTTAAGTTTTGTGAACAAAAGAAACACTGTTTTTTCATGGTTAAAATGGTAAATCTTCTTTTTTAATTTCGTTGTTATCGATTGATGGTGCATCCATCGGACTCTCTTCAACATTAATAGTTGGGATATCAGAATCTTTTGAATCCTGATTAACTCCACTAGCAGGAGCTGCTGGTTGAAAGTTTCCACTCTGTCCTCCTGATCGAGGTCCTAATTGAATTCTATCACCAACAATTTCAGTTGTGCGTCTTTTCTGTCCCTGATTATCATCCCAAGAACGAGTTTGTAATCGGCCCTCTATCATAACCAAGCCACCTTTAGTTAGGAAGCGACTAGCAATTTCTGCCTGACGACCCCAAAGAACAATATTGTGAAATTCAGTCTCTTCTTTTCGGCCTGCCGTCTTATCGTTCCAAATACGATTGGTAGCGATACTGAAAGTGGCGACCTGAGTTCCGTTTGTAGTAGTCCTAAGGATAGGATCGGCTGTTAATCTACCTAATAAAAATACCTTGTTAAGATTCATTATTCTCCTAATTCTTCCAGAGTCTTAGTTAATAATTCATTGCTACTAATCTCTGGGTTAGTAGATTGATTTTGTTTTGGCTTGGCAGCAACAGTTGCCTCAACAGTTTCTGGGGCAATTCTTTCTTTCGGGGCTGAAACGGCCACCTTCTCCTTCTTAACAACAGGAGCCTTCTCAATTGGCAAAGTAACTAACAATGAGCGCAAGACGTTTTTTTGAAAATGAAGACCTTCTTCGATCTTATTGATCGTTTCTGGAATAGTTTTAAATTGAAAAACTAGTAAAGTTGCGGAGTTAAACTTTTTAATTGGATATGCCAATTTAACAGTTTTAGCAGCCTCTTTCTTAGTTATTTCGAACTCAGCTCCATCTGGCAACTTAGCCAAAAACTGATCGATTGCAGCTTCCGCTGACTGATCATCGATCAAAAGAGCTAATTCGTATTCTCTTTTCTGGTCTTCTCCCATGGCACTAAGCTACCAAAAAATTGGTTAACCGTCAACTAAGATTTTTTAGATTTGCTTTTTTCTGCGACCTCTTCGCTTTCAGGCTCTTCTTCATATCGAACACCCGTTCCCACAGGAATCAGACGACCAATAATAACGTTTTCTTTTAGGCCTCGTAACACGTCTTGCTTTCCTTCTATGGCAGCATTAATTAACACCTTGGCGGTTTCAATGAATGAGGCAGCTGACAAGAAGCTTTCGGTAGAGAGAGCTACCTTGGTAATACCAAAAAGCAATTGTTTAGCTTTAGCTGGCTCACCACCGGCTTCTTTAGTCTCTCTATTAGATTCTATGAACTTTGATTTTTCAACTACATCGCCCGGGATAAATTCTGTGCTTCCAGCAGTCTTAACCTGAACTCGAGAGAACATCTGACGAACAACTACCTCAATATGCTTGTCGCTAATTGACGCTCCTTCTGAAGAATAGATGTTTTGAATTTCATTAATAATGTATCGCTCCACTTCACGACCACCTTTAATTTGGAAGACCTCTTTAATATCAAGACGACCTTCACAAAGCTGAGCCCCCTTCAACACCTTATCTCCCTTCTTAAAGAAGATTTCACTTTGTTGATGGATTGGGAATTCGTAAAGCTTATCTTTCTTTTTATCACCAGACGTAATGGTTGATTTTATTTTTAATACTTTGAGCAAGCCTTTACTTTCTATATCCTCAACCACACCATCCTCTTCAGCAACAAAAGCCTTACCCTTCGGCAATCTAGCCTCAAAGACCTCTTCAATACGAGGTAATCCGTGAGTGATGTCGGTACCAGCCACACCACCAGTATGGAAGGTTCTCATAGTTAGCTGAGTACCTGGCTCACTGATAGATTGAGCAGCCACAACACCAACCGCCTCACCAATCTCAATCTGCTTATTAGTACCCAAGTCAAATCCGTAACATTTAGAACAAAGACCATAAAGACTTTTGCAGGTAATCGGAGACTTAACCTTAACAACATCTACCTTAGAATTCTCGATAGCCTTGGCTGTTTCTTTATCAACTATCTGACCGGCCTTAGCAATCACAGTCTTACCGTCCTTAATTTCTTCGAGGAGAGTTCTACCAAAAAGTCTACTAGATAGATCTAGATTAATACTCTCTGAATCAGAACGATGAACCTCTATACCTTCCTTAGTTCGGCAATTATTTTCTTTAATACATAAGTCCTGACAAACATCCACTAAACGTCGAGCTAGATAACCAGCTTGAGCAGTCTTTAGAGCGGTGTCAGTAGTACCCTTTCTAGCACCATGAGTTGAAATGAAATATTCCAATACACCGAAACCTTCTTTGAAAGATGATTTAACGGGCAACTCGATAGACTCACCCTTAGGGTTAGCCACAAGCCCCTTCATACCCATCATTTGTACTAACTGAGCCCAAGCACCTCGAGCTCCAGAATCAACTAAGGTATAGGCTGATTTAAATTTATCAAGGGAATCACTTTTAACGTGCTCCTCAATATCTTCTTTAGCCTTGGTCCAGATTTCAACAATTCTATTATGTCGTTCGTACTCTGTTAGCAGTCCTTGTTCGTATTGGGAACGAACTAACGCCTCCTCTTTCTGAGCAGCTTCCATAATTTCATCTTTTTCCTTAGGAATAATTAACTCATCCATTCCCCAAGAAACACCGGAAAGAGTGGCGTATTCAAAGCCTAATCCCTTTACCTTATCAAGTACCGTGGCAGTCTCATCAATACCGTATTGATTGATGCAAACACCAATAATATTAGAGAGGCCTTTCTTGCCAACTAACTCATTAACATAATCAAATCCTTCGGGAAGAATCTCGTTGAATAATAATCGTCCAACACTAGTATCACCCTCAATGCCATGAACAGTAATTGGAGCATTAACATCTAACTTATCATTTTCATGAGCGATAATAGCCTCCTCTTTAGAAGACATCTTCATACCCTTTCCTAAAGCATCTTCTTTGATGCGAGTTAAGTAATAACAACCCAACACCATGTCTAAGGTTGGTGTGGCAATAGGCTCTCCTGTAGCTGGCTTCAACAAGCTGCGACTAGCAAGCATGATCTCAGAAGCTTCTTTTTGAGCCTCTTTGGTAAGAGGAAGGTGGACCGCCATCTGGTCACCATCAAAGTCAGCATTGAAAGCAGAACAAACTAGTGGTGGCACTCTAATAGCCATATCTTCGATAAGTAGCGGCTGAAAAGCTTGGACTCCTAGGCGGTGAAGGGTGGGAGCACGGTTCAATAGAACCTTCCGACCATCAATCACCTCTTCTAAAATAGCCCAGACCTCAGGAGCTCCTTCTTCAATTAATCGATTAGCATTACGAATACTGTGAGCCATTTCTTTCTCGATTATCTTATTGATCACGAATGGCTTAAATATCTCAAGCGCCATTTGTTTTGGAAGAGCGCACTGATCGATCTTTAGATTAGGTCCCACTACAATTACCGAACGACCTGAGTAGTCGACTCGCTTACCTAACAAGTTTTGTCGAAAACGACCCTGCTTTCCTTTAAGCATGTCTGCCAAGGAGCGTAATGGTCGACGCTGACTAGATAGCTGTTGAGTTGTGAAGCGGGCAGAATTATCAAATAAAGCATCAACCGCTTCTTGAAGCATTCTCTTTTCGTTAATAACAATAATTTCTGGTGAACCTAATTCCATCAACCTCTTAAGTCGATTATTACGATTAATAACTCTTCGATAAAGATCATTAAGGTCAGAGGTGGCGTAACGACCACCATCTAAGGCAACCATTGGACGAAGGTCAGGTGGCAAGATTGGCAAGGCGTTCATGACCATCCATTCTGGCTTCATGCCATTCTTTAACATTGAGCTGATGATTTTTAGGCGACGCAACAACCGAGTCTCCTTAGTGCTATCTCTAGCGGTCTCAAGTTCTTTTTCAATCTCCTCTTTGATTTTAGCAAGGTCTAATTGAGCTAATATCTTTCTAACAGCCTCTCCACCAGTACCGGCTTCAAAAACATCTCCAAAACGACGAGAGAGATTATGAAACTCACTCTCCACAAGAATCTGGCCAACTTTTAGATCTTGTAGTTGGTTTTTAGTTTTAGTGGTAGCTGATTTAAGGTCTTCTATTTCGGTTTTAATTTTTAAAAGCTTCTTACGAGCCTTAAACTCTTTATCAATATCCTCTAAAGTTCTCTTTCTATTATCTTCATTAACTGCTGTGACGATATAAGAAATGTAATAAACAACCTTTTCAATTTTAGAAAGCTGAGCGTCTAAAATTAAACCAATTTTAGATGGCACGCTTCTTAAGAACCAGATATGAACAACTGGAGCAGCTAGTTGAATGTGACCCATTCTCTCTCGACGAACAATTGATCGGGTAACCTCAACACCACACTTATCACAAACAACTCCTTTGTAACGAATCCTTCGATACTTACCACAATAACACTCCCAGTCTTTAACTGGTCCGAAAATTCTTTCTGAAAATAAACCATCTTTCTCAGCTCGCTGAGTACGATAGTTGATAGTTTCTGGCTTAGTTACCTCACCATGAGACCATTCTAGAATATCCTCAGGAGAAGCCACTGTTAATCTAATTGAATCGAATTCCATATTTTTATTTTTTGTCTTGTTTTTTATTTAATTCGACTCCAAGACCCAGAGCTTTTAATTCATTAATTAAGACGTTAAAAGATGCTGGGATATTAGGCTTTTGAATTGGCTCACCTTTAATAATTGACTCATAAGCTGATGAACGTCCTAAAACATCATCTGATTTAATAGTTAGCATTTCTTGCAAAGTGTGAGCGGCCCCATGACCTTCAAGAGCCCAGACCTCCATCTCACCAAAACGCTGACCACCGAAATGAGCTTTACCACCCAACGGCTGCTGAGTAATCAAAGAGTATGGTCCGATTGATCTCATGTGCAACTTGTCCTCAACCAAGTGGTTAAGCTTCATAATGTAAGAGACTCCCACTGTTACCGGCTGACTAAATGGCTTACCCGTCCTACCATCATAAAGAGTGCTTTGACCACTTTCTGAAAGACCAGCTTTACTTAGCTCTTCTTTAATCTGTTTTTCAGTCGCACCTCCCAGAGCTGGTGTAACAGCTCTATAGCCCAAATGCTTAGCAGCCCATCCAAGGTGACATTCTAAGATCTGACCAATATTCATACGAGAAACAACACCTAAAGGATTAAGAACAACATCCACCGGAGTACCATCTTCTAAATAAGGCATGTCCTCAATTGGTCGCACTCGAGAGATAACCCCCTTGTTACCATGCCGACCAGCTAACTTATCTCCGGCTCTAATTTTACGTAGCTGAGCTATTTCAACCTGAATCTTTTTAATAATACCTGGATCTAATTTATCACCCTTTTCTCGAGAAAATACTTTGATACCTATCACACGCCCATTCTTTCCGTGAGGCATGGTTAGAGAAGAGTCTTTAACGTCCCGAGCTTTTTCACTAAAGATTGATCTCAGTAATCTTTCTTCAGCAGTTAATTCGGTCTCACCCTTAGGAGAGATCTTGCCCACCAAAATATCACCGGAGTGAACTTCGGCACCAATACGAATAATTCCTTCTTCGTCTAAGTTTTTAAGTTTATCTTCAGCAACGTTAGGAATATCTGGGGTAGTTACCTCCGGACCTAACTTAGTATCTCTAACCTCGCAATAAAAGTCTTCGATATGAATAGAGGTGAAGGAGTCGTTACTCATAACTCTTTCGGAAATAACGATCGCATCCTCGAAGTTAGCTCCCTCAAAAGAAAGGAAGGCGGTCACCATGTTCTGACCCAGAGCTAAGACTCCATTGTCGATGGAAGGCCCATCAACCAAAACATCACCCTTCTTAACTTTTTGACCCCTCTTCACTAAAGGCCTTTGAGAAATACTGGTGTACTGATTAGATCTAACGAACTTATTAAGATTGTATTTTTTAACACCACTTTTGGTTTTAATTTCAATTGATTGAGCATCTACCGATTTAATCTCCCCATCTTCTTCAGCGACAATTAGATAACCAGAATCTCTTGCCGCCTTCTCTTCCATGCCAGTAGAGACGTAAGGGGCATCAGATTTAATAGAAACAACTGCCTGACGTTGCATGTTAGAACCCATTAATGCTCGGTTAGCATCGTCATGACCTAAGAAAGGAATGAGGGAGGTAGAAACACTGATGAACTGCTCTGGACTGACATCGATATAATCAACCTCGCTACGAGCACAGGTACCCGGTCGCCCCTTGATACGAGCCTCTACTATTTCGCCAGCGGTAACGGACCCTGAAAGATCAACGCCCGCGTGAGCAATGTTAAATCTTTCTTCTTCTAGAGCATTTAAATAAACAATTTTATTAGTAACCTTACCCTCCTTAACTACCGCGTAAGGAGTCTCTATAAAGCCAAGATCGTTAAGACGCGCATACATAGCCAAGTGGTTAACTAAACCGATATTCACACCTTCCGGAGTTTGAATTGGGCAGATGCGGCCGTAATGGGATCGGTGAACATCACGAACTTCGAATCCAGCTCTCTTTTGAGTTAAGCCACCAGGGCCCATAGCAGAGATACGTCGCTTATGCTCAACCTCATCTAATGGGTTAACCTGTTGCATGAACTGAGCTAACTGAGAAGAAGAGAAAAACTCTTTAACCACAGAGATTAATGGACGAGCATTAATTAATTGAGTTGGGGTTAGCCCCTCGGGTTCTGAGGTGGACATCTTGTCGGTAATGATTCGACGCATTCTGGTAAAGCCGATACGAAGTCGGTTTTGCAGCTGCTCACCAACTGGACGAATACGACGATTACCCAAGTGATCGATATCATCAGGTTCTTGAGATTGATCGTTATTGAGACGAATAATCTCCTTAATAATTAAAATCAAATCTTCTAATCGAATAACTCGAGAATCAATCTTCTCATCAACACCAAGTCTTTGATTGAGTTTGTAACGGCCAACTTTAGAAAAATCGTAACGATCGAGTCTCTGGAACATGGCATCAATTAAACTCTTAGCATTCTCAACTGTTGCTAAGTCACCTGGTCGAATGCGCTTATATATTTCGGTATAAGAGCCATCAACGGTTTCTGCTGCATCTTTGGCTAAAGTCTTTTCAATATACTGAACTTCTCCTGTATCAACATCAGCAAAGGTTTCTTGAATCTGAGCATTGGTTTCTAGACCAAAGATTCTCAAAAGATCAGTAGCCGCGGTTTTACGATGACGATCGATCTTTACACCAATAAAACCATCTCGGTCGGTTTCAAACTCTAACCAAGCTCCTCGGTTAGGAATAACCTTCGCACCAAACAATTTTTTGCCTCTTAGGACGTTAGTGGTAAAATATACACCAGAGGAACGAATGAGTTGAGAAATAACTATCCGCTCAATTCCGTTTATAACAAAGGTACCTCTTTCGGTCATAACCGGAAAGTCACCAAAATAAACCTCTTGCTCTTTCTCAGACTTATCCTTCTTGTTAACTAGCTTACACTTAACCCTTAAAGCTGAATCATAAGTTAGATCCTTGAACTTAGCCTGTTCTTCGTCGTATTTAGGATCGTCCCAGTAATAATCAACGAATTGTAGCTCAAGACCTTTTTCAGAAAAATCCTCTATTGGGAAAACTTCTTTAAACAACTCTTTCAAACCATCGTCTAAAAACCAATTATAGGAATTGGTTTGGATCTCAAAAAGATCTGGTTGAACTGCTGATGGATGACTTGAAAAAGACTTGAAAGACTTAGTGGGTAATTTATCCATTGTGTTTTATATTAATAATTTATAGGCAATAAAATTAAGAGTGCAAAAAAGTAAATCCCCACCCCACTTGGGAACTTGTTTTTTTAGCCAATTTTCTATCTTAAGTATTTAACACGATTTCTATTGTGTTCGTCAAGGGTAGCAGCAAAAATCGTCTTTCTAGTGCGCGGATGTGAGATATAAAATATGTATCTCGTTCTAACTGGATTCAACGCAGATTTGATTGCACTCAGTCCCGGATTAGCGATCGGTGTTGGAGGCAACCCTTTGCTTAAGTATGTATTATATTCCCCCTTTGATGCAAGGTCTCTCCTGGATAACCTCCTAGTTGTTGCTGGACAAGTGGAAAATCTCTTGCCACATTTTTCATAAACGGTAGTAGCGTCTAGCTGCAATCTCATACCTATTCTCATTCTTCGATAGATAAGTCCAGCAATAATTTTTCTATCTTCAAAAAAGGGCGCTTCTTTTTCAATTAAGCTGGCAATTATTAAAGATTCGTAGTTAGCAGTGAGCTCATCCTCAAACAAAGGAAGAACTTGTTTTTTAAAATTATCTAAAAACTCTCGCACCACAATATCTATATCAGAAAAAGGAGCGAAGCGATAAGTGTCGGGAAAAATGAAGCCTTCCAAAGAACCAACCTCTCTTAAAAATGGATAGTCGACAGCCAACTTACTCCAATCATATTTTTCCAATTCTCCGGCATTAATAATGCCTGATGAACTTAATCGAAAATCAATATCTCTGACCGTCTCTCCCTCAAAAATAACTACCGAAATCTCCGGTGGCCCATCAATTAACAATTTAGATATCTGAACAGAGTTCCAAGAGGGACTTATCTTATAGTGACCTGGCTTGAATAAATGAGCTTTACCACTCAAAAGATTGTATATTTTAAAGGCTTCTGTGGACTTAACAAGTTTATCTTTACTCAACTTATCAACCACCTCTTTCAAGCCGTCACCTTTTTCAATAATAAATGCCACATCAGCATCTTTAGCCAAACGATCTACCGGCTGCAAGGCAACAACCAAGGCTATTAAGCCAATAAAAAGAACGATTGCTATAGCACCAACTAGCAAGAACCAAGGATTTTTTAAATTAAAACGAGAAACGATTTGCAATGCTTTGAACTATTCCTATAAGAGCCGCGCTCGTCAATAAGTTAGAACCTCCATAACTCAAAAAAGGAAATGGGACTCCAATGACGGGCAAAAGCCCTATATTTGAACCGACGTTAACAATAAAGTGTAACATGAAAAGAATAACTGTTCCTAAGCATAATAATTTAGGAAAATTATTCTTAGCTAACGACCCTATTTTAATAATACGGAAAAGTAGCATAAAGAATAGTCCCAACAAGATTACCCCCCCTAATAAACCCCACTCTTCAATAAAAGCAGCAAAGATAAAATCGGTATGAGCTTCAGGCAAAAAACCTAATTGAACCTGAGTCCCTTGACCATACCCCTTACCCAAAAAGCCCGCTGAACCAATAGCTATCTTAGCCTGAATAACATTATAGTTAACCCCTAGAGGATCATAGTCAGGATTGAATAAGCCTACGATCCTCTCTTTTTGATAATCCTGAAGAAAACCGGACCAACTCCAAACACCTAACATTCCAATGATTAATAAACCGATTGCGATATGCTTGAGACGAATACCGCTAATTAATAAGAAGCCAACCCATAAACCAAATAAAATGAGCGTTGATCCTAAGTCGGGTTGTAAGAGGATAAATATTGCTGGAACAAGAAAATAAACGAAGGGAATAAAAATGTTACGCCACAAAGCAATACCAACATGACGACGAGCGAAAAAGTAAGCGAAAACAATTATTAGAGCTATTTTAACAAACTCAGAAGTCTGCATCTGAAAAGGACCAACCACCAACCACCCTCTAATCCCTCTAATAGTTGGAGCAAACAGAAAAGTTAAAATAATCAAACCAACAAAGAAAAAATAAATGGCTAAAATAATCCAACGATGATTAACTAATGGTCGCCAATCTATTTGTGAAAATAATAGAATTAGGCCAAAACCCAAAATAAACCAGGTCATTTGTTGCCAAAAAAGATTTGGCGCAATGCTAGAAATGGTAACGAGACTAAGAATGGCTAGTGCTAAAACCACCCCATTTAACACCCAGTCTACTCTTTTAAAATTAAAGGTTGGCATTATTCCTTATGAGTATAATAAAAAATCCCTGTCCATACAAAATGAACAGGGACAAAGCTTCTTCTGAATATGATAACTTGACCGCATCACGGCTTACCTCAACAAGGTTTCTTTCGATGAGACTCACACATGATCGCCCCCTGAACAAGCAATTCATAAAGATCCCCCTGCATAATTTTGGCCCCAATAAGATTTGCCTTAAAAAAGTTCGTCCAATGAAGGATCGCCCCAATAAGGTCCGCCTCACGAAGATCCGCCTCACGAAGGTATGCGTAACAAAGGTCTGCTCCACTAAGGTCTGCTCCGCTAAGGTTCACCTTATAAAGGTGCGCCTCCCTAAGGTTCGCCTTATGAAGTTTCGCCCCAATAAGGTCGATTACTCCCTTAGGCCTCACTCTATTGAACTCTGTAACCCTCCCACTACGGAGAAGAGCAATGAGCTCTTCTTTTGTGGGGATCGCTGCAGCTTCTTCACTGCTCATTACAAGACTTTCTTTTAAAAAACCATTGAG
>CAYSNH010000004.1:42836-43604 GCA_964432405.1 uncultured Candidatus Saccharibacteria bacterium | reverse complement strand
CACCAGTACTCCCCCCAGGGCTACCACCTTTCCCACCACCAGGGCCACCACCATTGCCACCACCAGGCCAACCACCAGGGCCACCACTAGGGCCACCACCAGGGCCACCACTAGGGCCACGACCAGGGCCACCACTAGGGCCACCAGAAGGCTTCTCACAGACACAAATACCATGACCAAGCGTGTGATCATGCGCATGTTTCAAATCCAAGTCTGAATTATAATCACTACAATAAGCATTCACCCCACACCTTCCATATTGACCAAAATATCCTCCACACTCATAATCATCATTGCTTTTTACACAAATACTTGTATTTGCTAAAGGCGGACGATTTCTTTTTTTGATGCACTTACCAGCTTTGCTATCAATTATACAGTCCCCATCTAAAGAACAGACGTCTTTTTTTAGATCATTGAGCTTAACGCATTTCTTCTCCCCCGCCTCAACAGTAACTTTTTCTTGAGATGAAAAACCACCGAACAAAATAACCGCTATAGCCAAAGCTAATACTATCCAAAAAGCTTGTTTATTATTCTTCTTTTTAGGCATTTAAATAATTATCTAGAGATCATCATCACATCATAGGAAGCCAAGAATCATCTCCATCATCTTCAGAACCACATCTAGGACGATCTTTACCCATGCAACCTTCACTCCATTTTATTTTTTCACGCTTTTGATATCCTTCTGGCGTACACCCATTGTTATGTTCACATATTTTGCCATCTCTCTTCCAGCAGGTAAATTGTTGAGTGCACATTTCA
>CAYSNH010000004.1:0-42736 GCA_964432405.1 uncultured Candidatus Saccharibacteria bacterium | reverse complement strand
CCGTTATCACCGTTATCACCGTTATCACCGTTATCACCGTTATCACCGTTATCACCGTTATCACAATTGCCAACACATTTACCATCTTTCCATTTGGCATCATCACCGCAACAACCCTCTCCTTGGCATGTTTTACTCTTACAACAATACCCTTTTATCCCTCCTTCATCGCAAAACTTACCCACATCCCCAGAACAACTTCCTTTAGACTGACACTCATACCCCTCCTCACACCCGCTTTCAGCCTCAACAGCAACATCTCCCTTAGAGAAAAAACCGCCAAATAAAAGGACGGTTAATACTAGAGCTAGAACAATCCAAAAAGCTTGTTTATTATTCTTCTTTTTAGGCATTTGCTTTATTGTAACCTGAAATAAGCTATTAAAGAACTGTGGATAAAAAACCCCGCTTCGCTCTCTCATGCGAAACGGGGTCTATCCAAGACATCTTAGGGGCCACTCTAATCAGTCTCGGACACAGCACAAAAACCAAGTTGATGTAGAGTCAACTAAGCTCTGTCTATCAAAGGTGCAAAAAGTAATTGATTCAACAATCGCTTAATATTATTAAAAATACTGAATTTTATAAAAACAGTCAACTAACGGACCACTTGAAAGAATAATTGAAGAGAACGATTGATCTTGCGAGAACAAATATTGGCTGGAACCTGACCTTCGATAGGAGCTCCCGCACAACCCACTGAACGAAATTCGATACTATTATCGCTACCAATAACCTCGGTAACAAAATTAGCATTTCTCATCTGAGGCTTATCATAACTACCAACAAAATTATTATATAGCTCCCACTCTAAGCCAGCATCAGCTGCAAAGATGGCTTGCAAGGAGTGACCCACATTAGTGGCCTGACGAATCTGATTAAGCATTAAAATACCCGCGATAGTGGTAGCGCCCAGAATAGTTCCTGAGATAATCAATACGGTTAATATCATAACTTGGCCTTTTTTATTCATATTTAAACATCTAATTGTCTTGAGCTAACGGTAGTTTGTATATTGGTGATGATGTCAGTAGCTCGCTCCTCATTAGAACTAACTCCTAATCTAATAACTGCTCTGGTAGAAGCGCCGTCGTTAGGACCAGCCCCAAAAAGATCAAAATAAAGATACTCAACCGCTACATTCTTGCTCGTTAAAGCCACTCCATTTCTTTCGATGGTCTTCTCATCCTTATTCCAACGATAAACAACATTGCCCTTGCGCTGACTCACAAAGCTCAGTTCTGTTTTTTCCATATTAGTCGTGAAATTAGAGCCAATACGAATCTCTCTCATCATCTGCTCAATAGATAAGCTAGCGTTATCATTAGCCGCCATCAGAGCTACGATAGAACGCTGGGTTCGTAAAGATTGAATGAAAACGGTGGATGCGACCCCCATCACCACCACAAACAAGCTCATAGCCACTAACAACTCGATCATTGTAAAGCCTTTTTTATTCATCATTTCCAATAATTAAAAAACCTATCTTCTAAAGAGACCTCAAAATCAGAATCTCCTCGACCCAACCAAGAGACTTTAGAGGTCACCCTCAACTCATCACCCCCGCCTAATAACTGAATATTAATCCTACGCCGAAAACGAGTCACTTGATCACCAGCATAGGAATATCGCCCATTTCCACTATTAAAACGCAAAAGAGAAGCTTGACTGCCACTAATCGAATTGAGAGTCAGATTGCCATAAGGATCGATCTCAAAATCTCCGTTTGTAATGCCAGCATTCCAAGCTCTTCGATTAATAACGTTATTATCAATCTTGTTCTTTACTAACTCGATTCCTTCAGCAGATAAATAACCAGCTATGTAACGGTCCGAAACCACTCGGTTCAAACTCAAAGAACGAGAAAGCAACGAAAAAATTCCTAAAAGACCGATAGCTACGATCGTCATAGCTACCAAAGCCTCCATTAGAATATAACCTCTATTGTGTGCTGATTTGTCCCGCATTATTAATATTTATAACCACCTCTGTTGTATTATCTATATCAGAAAGAATAATGTTTTTTTCTAACAAGGCCTCACTACCATCAAAAAAAACATCGGGTGTTGGTGGAGCAAATAAAATATCTGACACCTCATCAATCTTCAAGCTGACAACTGGCAATATTTCTATTATATCACCAAATAACTCTTTAGGGTTATCGGCCGTATAACGCATATCACTAGCATTGCAATCAACAGCTAGGTCTCGATAGATGAAGTACTTGTCATCCTCAAAATGAACACCGTAACCACAAACAACCTCTCCTAAAGGCTCCCGAATAAAACCACCTAAAGCCAGATTTTTGGCTTTAAGGACGGTACTAATTAAATTAGCTTTTTCTCTTAACAAAACAATCTGTCGTTCACCAGTTCTATTATATAAAATCAAGAAAGAGGTCATTAGAGCCAGGATGGCAATGACGGTTAATGACTCGATTAAGGTAAAGCCCTTGTTCATAAAGAAAGTATAGCAAAAAAGCTCTTCTCTGTGAGGGGCATAATTACTAAATCAAAGTAAAATACCAGTTAGCTAACGTATGTCCAAAAAAGATCGTTACAAAAACCCCTGTGACAATAAACGGTCCGAAGGGAACATTTTCCTTAAACTTCTTCTTATGAGAAGCGATGAGATACAAACCCCAGATGGCGCCGATAACAAAGGCGGAGATAATCACCACAATAATATCTGGATAACCAATCAGCAAGCCTAATGCACCTGCTAACTTCATATCCCCACCGCCCATCGCCTTCCCTCGGCTAAGAGCGATAATCGCTCCAAAAAAAGCTAGCCCAATAAAAGCAGCTAACAGATGATTGGCAAAAAGACTCATTGGTCCGCCGAAAATGAGGGCGTAGTTTTTTAGAAAAGAGGTGGTGGGTAGGTAGATCATAACAACTCCTAAACCAGCTAGGAATAAATTAATCTGATCAGGAATTATTTGCAGACGCCAATCAATAATGGTGAGTAGCAACATGGCAAAGGCCGCAAAGGTCCAAACAGCAGCAATAATGAGATAAGGAGTGATGCTTTGACCCGATAAAACTTTGTGAGCTAGATCAAAGTAATTATAAAAATAAACGGGCAGAAGCATGATCAAACCACCAGCTATCTCAACTAAAGGATATTGCCAAGAAAGCGGCCGTTCACAATAACGACATTTTCCTTGTTGAATTAGAAAACTAATAACAGGGATCAGCTCATACCAAGAGAGTTGCTTCTGACACTGAGGACATTGAGAGCGCCCCCCAATTACCGACAAATCAAAAAGACGACCCTCGCCATAATAGCGGAGCCCAACAGCATTAACAAAACTACCTAAGATAACGCCTAATGCGAAGAGTAGGACGCTAGAACTTAATGCAGTAAACGGGATCTGAGCAATCAACTCCATAGGTTTCGGTAGGGGGATCTATATCATCATTCAAGACACGATGATCAGGGTCTTCAATATTAGCTGACAAGACATAACTCTGACGGCTAGGACTAGAGGCGAATTTATACTGGCCACTAGGAACAGGATCTTCTGGGATATTACTAACTCCAATGCCAGCACTCTTCAAAGAATTCTCTAAACTATCCCAAGGCATGGTGGTAGGGTACTCACCGTTCTTGGCATAATACAGTTCAAGAATATTTTGCATGGAGCGTAGATCAGCAATCCTCCTTACATCCCGACCCCGAGCTCTAAAGGTACCTAGCCCCACTAAAACTACCGAAGCCAAAAGGCCGATAATAAAGATAACGACTAAGACTTCTATTAATGTGAAACCAGCTTTTCTTTTCATATAATCTAAGTTTAGAATACTTGTACTAAATTATAAATAGGAAGAAGGATTGAAGCAAATAACAAGCCAACGAATCCCCCTATAATCAAGATGAGAATAGGTTGAATTAACTCAACTAAGTTATTGACCAAGTTATCAACCTCGCGACTATAAAAATCATAAACCTTACCCAACATCTCTTCTAAACGTCCGGTCTTTTCACCAATAGCCACCATCTGGCTGGTAAGGGGTGGAAAGAACTCCTCGTTCCTTTCTAAGGCAACTGATAACAACTCTCCCTGACGAATACTATTAGCCACTTCATGCAATGCCTCTCTATAAATAGGGCTATCAACCGTATGTGAGCCAATCTCAATAGCCTGAGCAATTGGAATGCCTCCCTTGATTAAAATACTAGTAGCTTCAGAAAATCGGGCGACGTAAGATTGACGAAAGAGCTTGCCGAAAACCGGCATCCCTAAGGCCAACTGATCAAAAACAAATCTCCCCTCCTCGCCTCGAAAATAATCAATCAAAATTAAAGTCACCACAAAAAGACCGATTGCGAGAGCCCACCACCAACTAGCGATAAAGCCTCCTAAGCTAAGGAAAAACTGACTAATAACTGGCAACTTAACCTGGGCATCGGTAAAGATTGGCTCTAACTGAGGAAAGACTACCCCTAACAAAACAGCGGCGGTAATAAAGAAGAGCACTATCACAAAAATAGGGTAGATGAGAGCATTTCTAATCTTAGAAATCAAAGCATTTTCTTTTTCAATATAATCGGCTAGAAAAGTCATAGCTGACTCAACTTGACCTGTAACTTCAGCTGAGCGAATAAGATTGATATAAAACTCAGAAAAAACGTGGGATTGCTTTTCTAAGGCTTGAGATAAAGATAGTCCAGAATCAACATCGGAAGATATATCAAAAGCAGCCTCCTTTAAAATTTGATTTCTAGTCTGACGATATAAAGATTTTAAAGTATCATTCAATGGAATGTCCGCCTCTAGCATGACAGCAAATTGACGAGTAAAGATCATCAGATCCTTACTCCTCACCCGATTAAAAAAACTTAGTAACTGCCTATACCAAACTGGCGCTACAACACCCTCAATACTTAAGACGTATAGGTCGTGAGTGTTTAAGATATTCAAGGCCGCTTCTTTATTAACAGCCTCGATGTTACCAACCTGCAACTCTCCTGATTTAGTTCTTGCGCTATATTTAAACTTCATACTTTTTCAACTAAAACCTTTAATTCGGAAGTGTTTTTTGAATATAACAATGCTTTATCTAAAGAGATTATCCTCTGCTTAACCAAATTAGCTAAAGAACGATTCAAGGTAATCATACCTTCTTTAAGACTAGTTTCAATAACTAGATCTAGCTGATAGGACTTTCTCTCTCTAATCAAGTTCCTAACAGCCGAGTTAACAATCATAATTTCAGAAGCTGGCACTCGCCCACCATCAATACGAGGAATCAATCGCTGAGAAACAATTGCCACTAAGGTAGCAGCTAACTGAGAGGTAATCTGGCCCTGTTGTTCAGGAGGAAAACTATCGATAATACGATCAACCGTCTGAGCAGCTGAGTTGGTGTGTAGAGTAGAAAAGACAACGTGCCCGGTTTCTGAAGCGGTCATAGCAGTAGCAATAGACTCCGCATCCCTCATCTCACCAATCATTAAAACATCTGGATCCTGACGCAAAAGGGAGCGTAAGGCATCATGAAAATCTATCGTGTCCAACTTCACCTCTCTTTGAGAGATGATAGAGCGATCTTGAGTAAACATATATTCGATTGGATCTTCAACGGTAATAATATGCTTGGAATAATTTCTATTGATCTCATCAATAAGAGCGGCTAAGGTAGTTGACTTGCCATGACCAGCTGGACCCACCACCAAGACAAAGCCTTGGGAAAGCTTGGTAAAATCATGAAGAATAGCTGGTAAATTAAGCTCTTCAACAGTTCTTATCTTAGCTGGAATAAGACGCAGAGCAGCGGCCATAAAACCTCTTTGAAAAAAAATGTTCACCCTAAACCGAGCTTTATCTTCAAAACTATAAGAAAAATCTAGAGTTTTGCGCTCTAAAAAAGATTTTTTCTGCTCTGGAGAAATAAGAGCAGATACCAAGCCCTCAGCAATTTCTGGGGTAACCATGGGAGATTTTTCCAAAGGTACTAAAACACCATCAATCCTCAAAGAAGGTCGACGACCAACACCAATATGCAAATCAGAAGCACTCTGACGAGCCGTTGTTAAAAGCAAGTCATCAAGTAGCTGCTTGTAATTCATTGCTTAAATTATACCACAACCTTAAAAACAATAGTTGCGTATTTTTCCCCAAGCATTCTTGACAAGCGACAAATTGATTCAGTAGACTCTAAATTAGTTCTTATAAAGCCTTTGGAGACCTCATCCGCGAATGGATTTGTTAATGGATTATTTTTTTGATCATGAAGATCGCGCTCAAGGAAGACCTCATCGGATGAGGTCTCTTTTTATGCTTCAGATGTTTCTCTAATAATCTCTTCAATACTAACCAAGCCTTCTAAGGCTTTAAGAATTCCATCTTGGCGGAGAGTGACCATACCTTGTCTCTTGGCCTCTTTTAAAATATTGCCTTCGGTAGGCTCATCATTAATGATCTGCTCTAATTCTGACGTCATTGATAAAGCTTCAAAAATAGCGATTCTACCAACTCGCCCCTTATTTTTACACTCCTTACACCCCGGTGATTTCCAAACTTGATAAGGTTCTTTATGCTTAATGGTTTTTTGAACTTCTTCTGGAAGAGCAGCTAGCTCTTTTTTTATTATATTGGCTATCTTAGCCGGCGCCGGCTCAATCTGCTTGCACTTCTGACAGAGTTGGCCAACTAAGCGTTGAGATATCATGACGCTCAAAACCGAGGGTAGGAGGAAGGCGTCCACCTTCATATCTATTAAACGAGGAATGACGCCAACGGCATTATTAGTATGCAGAGTGGCTAAAACAATGTGGCCTGTAAGGGCGGCGTGAACTGATAGTTCTGCCGTCTCACCATCTCTAATCTCACCCACCATCATGACATCAGGGTCCTGACGAAGAATTTGGCGTAAACCGGAGGCGAAGGTATAGCCGATCTCAGGTCGAACCTGAGACTGGTTAATGCCTTCGATAGAGTATTCTACCGGATCTTCTAAACTAACAATATTTACATCATCTTTATTTAAACGTTGCATCACAGCATATAAAGTCGTCGTCTTACCAGACCCAGTAGGGCCAGTGATAAGGATCATTCCAAAAGGCTGCTCAATACTCTCATTAACCAAACGAGCCGACTTACCACCCAGACCTAGATCGTCTAACTGCTTCAAGCCGATTTGAGGGTCGAGAACACGAATAGCTACCTTTTCACCAGCGGGAGTAGGAAAAGTTGAAACACGATAATCTATATCTCTGCCATAAATCTCAGTTCTAAAGCGCCCATCTTGAGGAATACGAGTCTCATCAATTTTCAGATTAGACATTATCTTAACTCGAGAAACAACGGGCCGATGCAGTTCAGGAGGAAGGGATTGGACTTCTTGTAATACGCCATCCATACGAAAACGAATTCTTAATCTAGTTTTTTGAGGTTCGATATGAACATCAGAGGCGCCGGTTGTAACGGCCTCTTTCAATGTTGCGGAGACGATCTTAATAATAGGAGCTTCCTCAGCTACTGCCGTAGCCTCTTCCAACTTAATCTTTTTGATTCCTGCGCCACTACCAGGTTTTATCTGTAAAGAGCGAACCGCACGCTCTATCTCACCGCTCATTGGTGAGTAACGGCGCATTACCGCTTCTAAATTAGAGGGAGTAATAAGATAAACCCCTAAGCTCATCTTTTTTTGCTTAGCAATAAAACGTAGAGCCTCTTGAGCAGATCGATCCTGAGGATTAAGCATGCCCACTACTAACATCTTCTTCTCTTTACTAAGAGGAATTACCTTATAGTTATTAACCGTCTCCTCTGGCAACAAAGATAAGGTCTTATCATCTATCTGACTAACATCAATCTTTTTATAAGGCACACCTAACAACTCACTCTTAACCTTGGCTAAGTCACCCTCCTCAACCAAGCGGCGGTCATAAATAATATCCTCAACAGGTTTTTTAACTAGGTCGGCTTCTTCTAACAACTTGCCTGCTCTACTCTGAGATAACAAGCCAACCTCTACTAACTTATCTAGTAACTGTTTATCTTCCATGACTTTAGAACCCTAACAACGGGTTGGGTCTACCAACGTTACCAACGCTAGGAAGACCACCGTACTGCTTGAGACCCTTTAGTTCGGGATGATTAACAACGCCGGAAGGGTCTAACTGAATTTCAGCAATCTCGCTGGTGGAGCGTAACACGGATGGAGAAACTACCTCGATACCAGGAGTTTCGGTGAAGAAAAGTAGATAACCACCACCGATAATAACTATTAAAAAGAAAACCGTTACAAGCAGGCTAAACCAATTTACTCCATTTTTAGTTTCTTTTACTACAATTGCCATATAATTTATTCTTCGCTTTGATAATAGGTATCGATTGATAATTTGTATGAGTATAAATTAGAACCTGGCTTACCCGCCTGTTCGATCGTTATCTGCTGGGTGTCCATTATCCGAATATTGGTCTCTACTCCCCGAAGAAAGTTCTTAAAGTTTTCATAAGGACCGGTGACTTTGAGGGAGAGCTGTAGGGTTCCAACATTCTTCACCAATGATCTTTCTGATAGCGGTTGAAGAGCCAGCGGCTTTACACCAAAAATCCTAATTGATAAACCATTGATCTCAGCCAATGTTCTTAACTGATTAAAAATTGACGAGAGGTTTTCACTATTAGGAAAGGACATTGAGACGGTTTGTTGCAATTGACCAGCGCCCTGATACTGAGCGATCAGATCATTGACTCTAGTAATCGCCTGCCCCTGTTCTTGATAAAAATTATCCTTAGCCTTTAAGGAGCCTCTTAACTCAACTACTTCTGTATAGACCGGTCGCACAAAAAGAACGTGAACAACCGCAGCCAAAACCAAAACGCCTAGGCTGAGCAATAAACTAAATGTTCTTCTTGTAGCTGGTTTCATTATTCAAAAATTGATGGCTTCAAAGTGACGAAGAGTCTGAAATTGACTCGACCACCTATCGACTGTGACTCGCTAACTACCAATCTCTCTACCTCTGGAGCTCGATTGAAAGCTTCCAGTTGCTGAGAAAAGATAGCGTAAGAGGTAGCAACTCCGCCTAAGGTAAGGCGTCGATCTTTGTATCTCAAATCAACAAAATCAAAATAAACTGAGCGATTAGTATTCCTCTCTAGAAAGGGCATCACGCTAGAAGTCTTATTATGTTTATCTAACAACAATTGAAGATTAGCTAGTTGAGAATAAAAGCTGACAAATCTCTCCTGATCTTCTTTGGGAATGGTTTCAGAAAGCTGAGCGATTGCTGCATCAGTCTCTTCAATCTGAGAATTTAAATAGATCTTATATCCAATCTCTAGACCAAGATATATGACCGCTACAGTTATTAAAACTAAGAATGAAAAAACGGTTAGTCGCCATGACCAACCACCTCTTTTTTCCGGCCCTATTTGAAATTGATTATTAGTATTTCGTGGGGACATTAAATAAATGGTTTGATGCCTAATCCGAGGGCAACAGATAATGATGGTCCAAGTTTATCAGTCAGTGGTGCTAGTTTGGGTGGGTAGTCTATAAGAGAAAACGGATTGGACTTGCTAACTGGCAGCTCTAACTTATCTTTGAAATACTGTTCTGCATTCAAAAGATTAGCTCCGCCACCAGATAAAATAACACCCGCTACCTTCTGTTGATAGCTATGCTGATAATTATCTTTGACTCTTTTCGCCTCATTAATTATAACATCCAGCAAAGGCACCAATAATGTGGATAACTCTTTATCCGGACCATATCCTAAACCAGCCAAACCTTTTTTACGCTTCAAATCTTCAGCTCTTCTAATATTAATCCCTAAACCTGAGGCGATGCTTTGGGTAAGGGAGCTCCCAGCAAAGTCAGATTGACTAACGTATTTGAGGAGACCGTTTTGAGCCACTAAGAAAGTAGTGGAGCGAGAACCAATATCGATGATCAAGGTGGGCTTATCAATAGTAGCGGTTAAGATACGAGCCAAACTAAAACCCTCAACTTCTAAAGTTAAAAGATTTAAGCCGGCGTTACTAAAGATGGTTTTATATTTTTTTATTTGATCATTAGGAACAGATATCAAAAAGATCTGTTGAGTCTTATTGCCCCGCTCATCTGTTCGCTCACCCACCTTCACCCAATCCAAAGTGACCGAGGTTAAAGGCAGAGGAATATATTGTCGAGCTTTAAAGCCTAATGTCTTAGCAATATCTGATTCTGGTATGTTACTAGGAATGTCGATGATGGTAGTGAAGGCGGAAAAGGAGGGTAGAGAGGCTGTCACCTCTCGAGATTTAAAATTTCCTTTTTGAATAATTATCTTAAGATATTCAGCAATCTCATTTTCAAACAACTTAAGAGTGCTAGTTTGAAGAGCGGTATTGGTTCTTTCAAGGTGATCATAGGTTTCAAAAAGTGAATAGTTAATGAGCTCAGGCTGATCCTTGCCCCGCTTAACTTCAGCCACCTTGATTGAGGTAGTTCCAATATCTACCCCTAAAAATGAAGAGGGGTTAGCTGCTCTTTTAAATAGGTCAAATGGCATAAGTAAATTATAACAGATTTTCAATTTACAATTTTCCCCTGTAGGGATAGAGTTAAGGTATGTTGAAAGCTACCAAAAATCGCCTCTTGGATCTGATCTTTCCTCCGCTTTGTTTAACTTGCGAAAAACACCTGGCTAAAGAGCAAGATGATGGACCTGTTTGCACCACCTGTCTCGCCTCACCGGCTCGTTATCAAAAGCTCTTCTGCCCTATCTGCTTAAACACTTTAAGAAGTGCTGACGATACCTGTCATCCTCACGCCCTCTATTCACTAGTCCCCGCTACCAGTTATGACAATCCTATTATCAAAAAAATGGTTTGGCAGTTAAAATACGAGGGCTGGCAAAGTCTAGCTATGCCTTTAGCTCATTTATTGGTTAAAGCCGCAAAAGACAATAACCTAAAACTTGATAATGCTATCGTTGTCCCCTTGCCACTCCATTCCTCAAAGAAAAGAAAAAGAGGTTTTAATCAATCAGAACTAATGGCTGATATTGTTAAAGGCCAACTCCATCTTGTCTGGTCACCAGATAATTTAGAAAGAGTTAAAAACACCGCCTCTCAGGCAGCTCAACCTGACTGGGGAGCTCGAGAAAAGAATGTTGAGGACGCCTTCTTTATTAATAATCCAGAGCAGTTTTTGAAAAAGAATGTAATATTGATAGATGACATCTTCACCTCAGGTACCACGCTCAAAGAAGCAGCTCGAGTATTAAAGTTAGCGGGGGCTAATAAGATAACAGCCCTGGTGATTGCCAGAGCGAGATAAAAGTGGTATAATAGTGAAATTGGAGGGTTGGCAGAACGGCTAATGCACCGGTCTTGAAAACCGGCGGGAGCAATCCCTTATAGGTTCGAATCCTATACCCTCCGCCAATTAAAAATAGTATATACTAAGGTATGTACTATAGTATGTACTATTTGACTGTGGACCATATCGGATTTGAACCGATGACCTCTTCTATGCCATAGAAGCGCTCTGCCAGCTGAGCTAATGGCCCAATACTAAAAAAATATATAATATTAGATATCCTTTGTACAGCTATTGTTAAATAATTGACAATTCGGTATAATAGGGTTGATTGAAAACTTGTCCCTGTAGTTTAATGGATAAAACGAGAGTTTCCTAAACTCTAGATCTAGGTTCGATTCCTGGTAGGGACACAGGAGGGTTGGCAGAATGGTAATGCACCGCTTTCGAAAAGCGGCGGGAGCAATCCCTCATAGGTTCGATTCCTATACCCTCCGCATGGGCCGTTAGCTCAGTCGGTAGAGCGCCTCATTTGCAATGAGGAGGTCAGGAGTTCGATTCTCCTACGGTCCACACAATAAAAAAACCCTATCGGAAAAACCGATAGGGTTTTGTGTTTTCAGCTCTCCATCTCTTTAACAAAGACAGAAAAACCTGTCGTGCTGAGTGAAGCCTTCCTTGAGATTGCGAAAACCTCTTGTCAGACCTACGCTGTCGAAGTAAGTATAAGGCACGAAGACCTCACCATCTCTTTCCAAGATAGTTCCCGGAAAGATGTACACCAGACCATCCTCAGGTAGGACGCTGGTCTGCATGATGAAATTGAGATCTCTGATCCCCAAGTCACCTCTTTCTTCGATAGCTCTCATCTTCAGCTCGTCTAAGCTGAGGACACGATTCTTTTCTCCTTGCCGCAACACTGGCTTGATGCACGCATCATGAGCGCCTCGTACCGGCTCGACGTCATCAATAACGCCATAACCAGGAACCATCACTGCGGAAGGAAAGGTAACAGAAAACGTAGTCATTTCTAACTCCTTTTCGAAATGTGAAGTAACTATCTGCCATTATACAACAAAAGTTTATTTTTGTAAAGGGGTGTAATAAAAAACCCGCTCAGCTATACAGCTTAAGCGGGGGGTGTTGCTTGTCAGACCCTAACCAAGTACAACGGTCTCAGCCGACGCATAAGTAGCGTCTTCAAGCAATTCCACTTTTTCTTGCAAGTCGTCTTCCAGCTTTTCTCTTGCATATAAAACGACTGAGGTTAAATCACCTCTTGGAACAAACTTGCATCCGGTAGCCTCCTCAATCTGGTTAAACAATCTGTCAAAAGACTCCTCGTCTTGATCGAAAATGTGCATTTCCATCCCCGGACACAATACGATAGCCGTATCCTGACGCTCGGGACGTCTGAGAATCACATAGCAACGATCAAGCCCTTCCTTAACTCCAGTTTCCAACTTGAAACTCCTTTTCTACAATTGTGCAAAGAACGATATTAAATGATAATATCAGCTTTTTAAATAAAGTCAACCTGTTGATAAAATTTATTATAAATATTTGGTAAGATGTTAGAGATGGCACAGGTAAGTTGGGAAAAGGTTATTCAAAAAAATATGCCCTCCATGGTTAGCATTGTTATTTCCAAAAGTTTGGAGAACGTGGAAAAAGAAATTCCTCGTGAACTGCTTCCCCTCTTTCCCTTTTTAAACCCTAAAAAACAACTCGAACAAATGACTGATGCCCACGGTATGATTAAGGTTGGTAGCGGCTCTGGGTTCATTGTCAGTTCTAAGGGTATTATTTTAACTAACAAGCATGTGGTGGCGGATGCTAAATCAGACTATACCGTCGTTACTAACGACAACAAGAAATATAAAGCCACTATTTTAGCTCGTGATCCAATTGAGGATGTAGCGATTTTAAAAATTACCGGTCGCAGTTTGCCTGTAATTGGCTTGGGAGACTCGGACGCCATAGCCCTTGGTCAACCAGTATTAGCTATTGGTACAGCATTAGGCTTATTTAAAAATACTGTTTCCTCAGGTATTGTTTCTGGACTCTCTCGTTCGATCGCAGCTGCGGTAGCCCCTAATACTCCTATGCAAGAATTGAGAGGTTTAATCCAAACCGATGCAGCTGTTAATCCTGGTAACTCAGGTGGACCACTTATTAACGCAAAGGGGCAAGTTATTGGTATTAATACTGCTATAGTCTTTGGAGCACAAAACCTTAGTTTTGCCATTCCTATCAACGCCGCAAAAAGAGACCTAAGTGATCTCAATAAATTTGGAAGAATAAAACGACCATTATTAGGTCTTCGTTATGTAATGGTTGATGAAAATCTTCAAGCTAAGATGAAATTACCAGTTGATTATGGTGCCTTGGTATTAGGGCATAGCTCTAAGCAACCAGCTATTATTCCTAGCAGTCCAGCTGCCAAAGCCGGTCTCAAGGAAAAAGATATTGTATTAGAGTTTAATGGTGAGAAGGTAACTAAAGAAAGAACTATTCAAGACTTCTTAGAAGAAAAAGGTGTTGGTGACTACGTTCTCTTAAAGGTAAGACGTGGTAGCAGAGAGTTTGAGAAGAAAGCTATGTTAGCAGAAAGAAAATAAAGTTATACACACCTAATTGATAATTTAATTTATTATAATTAATAGATATGACAAAAAAGAAAAACAAAAGTCTTGTTTGGTTAGTTGTTATAGCAATCGCCGTATTATTAATTTGGCTTGGAGCACCTTCTAGATCAACTCATGTAGAGGCTGGGGGTACTCCTCTTCCAGATGGAAACTCCCAAGGATGTGGAGGGTCGTCTGGTGGCGGACTCTTTCATTGTGGACCAGCTCATGGCGCTCATTTACATTTTAGAGCTCACAAATGTAATAATGAGGGCTTCAGTAGAGAAGGAGGTTCTGGAGGCTTTGGAGATTCTGGAGACTTTGGAGACTTTGGAGACTTTGGAGACTTTTAATTTTAGTTTATAAAAGATAATAAAAGAAGCGGCTGAGCCGCTTCTTTTATTATTCCTCTAACTCTTTATCTTCCATTTTATCTCTCTCTTCCATGAAAGCAATTAATTGCTTTTCTCCTTTACCTTTTCTTTTGCAAAGAAATAAAAGTATTAGAAGTAAAAAGATTAAGAAGAGCAAGAACCAAGGACTAAAGAGGAAGTCTATACCAGCAATAAATATGCTAGCTAGAAAACCTGTCTTATCTTCATCAGTTTCAACTTCGTCTTGATCATCCTTATCATCAGCTGGCTCATCTGGTACTACAGGACCAGGGGTAGGCTGAGGGGTAGGATCTGGTTTTGGCTGAGGAGTGATCGTACCACCCTCACCAACAGTTAGATTGTAGTTGAGCTGAATGTCCTGATAACCATTGGTAGCTTTAACCGTTACCAAATAAGGAGCTAGCTGAGCCTGATTCTGATTTGGTAGCCAGATAATAATACCTAGGTCTGGGTTAATGGTCATTCCCTGAGGAGCTCTTGGTAAAGAGTATATTACCTTATGGCTACTATTCGTCTGAACCGTGTAAGTGTAAAGCTGGTTCTCAGTAGCGGTACTAACTGGATTAAAGTTAACAAAGTTTAAATAAGTACTAGAAGGATTGGTTGGATTATGTGTAGGATAGTCATAATCAACTGGAGTTATATTGTTAAACTCTGGCAATCTATTACCAACAACAACGGTAACATAAAGATCAGAGTGACTATAACCACCATCATAAACTCGGAATTGTAGATCATAAGTTCCAGTCTTTCTAGGGGTCCAAGTAAAAGTTCTACTATGACTGTCAAAACGAGCTCCTATTGGTAAGAACATACCGTAATAAGATAGACGATCACCGTCAACATCATTAGCAGAAACGGTAAATGTCATATTTTGACCAACGTGAGCATATTTAACGGTCTCAGCATTCCATCTTGGAGCAGAATTATAAGTTACCGGATTCCATTCGGGTCGGTAATAATATTCATGATAAGCATGAGCTGTTAAGCCCATAAACATATTGCTTAAAATTAAAATGGCCGCGAAAACCTTTATATTTTTCATCGGCCATATTTTAACCATTATTAACCCTTTTGTCAACCAATAATGAAGTTAATTAACCTATCAGGTACAAAAATCACCTTCTTGATTTTCTGCCCTTCTAAATAGCCCTTAACCACCTTGTGATCATTAGCCAACTTTATCGCCTCCTTTTTGCTTAATCCCTTCTTAACAACCACTGTACCTCGCAACTTACCATCAATCTGTATAATCAGCTCAAATCGCTCCTCAACAGTTAGACCTTCCTTCCACTTAGGCCAAGCCTTAAAATCTAATAAATCGTCGTTGCCAACGGCCTTCCAGAGCTCCTGTGACAGATGTGGAGCAAAAGGAAAGAGTAATTTAAGAAAATCTGAGAAGAATTTCTGACCGATCACAGTTCGAGAGCTGTGCTTCTCTACCTCATTAATAAAAATCATCATGGTGGAGATAGCGGTATTGAAGCGCATTAGTTCAATGTCCTGACTAACCTTCTTTATAGTTTGATGAAGTAGCTTTTCCAACTCCTTGTCGATAGAGGCTTTTGATTTATGCTGAGCCACTTTCATGCCAATATTATAAACACGATTAATAAAGCGACTGGTACCAATCACTCCTTGGTCGTCCCATGGAATAGCTTCATCAAAAGGACCCATGAACATCTCATAAAGACGAAGCGAATCTGCTCCAAACTTTTTAACCACTCCATCTGGGTTAATAACGTTGCCTTTAGACTTAGCCATCTTTTCACCACCCTCTCCTAAAATCATACCGTGAGCGGTTCTCTTCTTGTACGGCTCAGAACAAGGAACTAGACCGACGTCGTGAAGAAAGATGTTCCAGAAACGAGAATAGAGGAGGTGTAAGGTGACGTGCTCCATACCACCGTTATACCAATCAACTGGCATAAAGTATTTCAACTTTTTCTTATCAGCAAATTCTTTATTATTTTGAGAGTCGGTGTAACGCAAGAAATACCAACTAGAACCCGCCCAGTTAGGCATGGTATCAGTTTCTCGCCGAGCCTTTCCTTTACAATTAGGACACTTCACATCTACCCAGCTAGCAACAGAGGCTAGCGGTGATTGACCATCAGGTCGTGGTCGATAACTATCAACCTTAGGCAATTTGATAGGAAGGTCTTTTTCTGGAACAGGCACAAAGCCACAACTCTTACAATTAACAATAGGAATAGGCTCGCCCCAGTAACGTTGGCGTGAGAAGACCCAATCTTTAAGTTTGTAATTGATTTGAGACTTGCCCGGCCACTCTCTTTTTTTAGTAACTAAAGGACGATCTTCGATAGGTAACTTAAACTTCTCAGCAAATTCTCTATCTCGCTCATCATGAAAAGGGACGGCCATGATAGCTCCAGTGCCATAGCCGATTAATACATAATCGGAAACCCAGACTGGAATCTTCTTGTTGTTATAAGGATTAACAACCTTTACTCCTTTCAACTCAATACCTGTCTTGATTTTATTCTCCTGACGCTCTCGATCACTCTTCTTCTGAACTTTCTTTATATATCGCTCCACCTCTTTCTCATTCTTAATCTTGAGCTCACTAATAAAAGGATGCTCGGGAGCTAGGACCATATAAGTGGCGCCATCGATTGTGTCGGGACGAGTGGTAAAGATATCGATCTCTAATTTGGAACCGGTGATAGGGAATTTAATTAATCGCCCATCAGAACGACCGATCCAATTCTTCTGTTGAGTTTTTATCTCATCTAAAAAGTCAACGCTCGCCAAACCATCTAAAAGCTTGTCGGCATAAGCGGTAATACGAAGCATCCACTGACTCTTAAGTTTTCTCTCTACCTCTGAACCACAACGATCACAGTTACCACCCACCACCTCCTCATTAGCTAAACCAGTTAGGCAAGAAGGGCACCAGTTAACAGCTACCGAATCTTTGTATGCTAGGCCGTGTTTGAAGAATTGCAGGAAGAGCCACTGAGTCCATCTATAATACTTGGGGTCGGTTGTATTGATTTCCCGATCCCAATCGAAAGAAAAACCTAAGGATTTTAATTGCTTACGAAAATTATCGGTATTTTCTTTGGTGGCTTTTTGGGGTGAGATGCCAGTTTTGATAGCGTAGTTTTCGGTTGGTAGACCAAAAGCATCCCAGCCGATAGGATAAAGAACGTTATAACCTTCCATTCTCCTCTTACGAGAAATTATATCCATGGCCGTATTACTCCTTATATGACCCACGTGCAAACCAAGTCCAGAAGGATAGGGAAATTCAATTAATGAATAATATTTTTTCTTTTTAGATTTGTCATTGGCTTGCCAAACCTTTTCCTTCTCCCAAACCTTTTGCCACTTCTTTTCTACTTGTTGATGATTGTATCTCATTAAATATTAAAAACTTTCTTTGCGTTAGCAGTAGTCTGCGCCACTACTTCATCATAATCAATATCTTTGATTTCGGCTATTTTTTTAGCCACCTCAACTACATAAGACGACTCATTTCTTTTTCCTCGATGAGGATGAGGGGTGACATAAGGGGCGTCGGTCTCCAGCATTATATTAGATAAAGGAATCGCCTTGATAACTTCGTTATAGTCACTGACGAATGTAATTACCCCGCCAAAAGTAAAGTAACATTTTTTAGCTAACAACTTCTTAGCCACATCAGCTGAACCAACAAAGAAATGTATAATAGTGGGAGTATTAGGATTTAATAACTCAACTAGGTCCTCATAAGCGTCATCAGTGTTGGAGGTAGGGCGACAGTGAATCATAAGAGGCTTGCTAAGTGATTGAGCAATCACCTGCTGTTGTTGAAAAATATCTTTTTGAGCTGCTTCACTTTCTCGACCACGAAAATAATCCAAACCACACTCCCCAATCGCTACCACTCGCTCATCTTTAGCTAGTGCTAGCAAAGCTTCTTTATCAAAGCTTTCCTGTTGAGATTTCTTTTGCTCCTTCTTATCGTGATGCCAATTTTCACCAGCATGAGCAGGGTGAAAGCCAGCGGTAGCCCAGATATCATCTGGATACTGATTAGCTAAAGCGATAGCGCCCTGAGAGGTCTCTAGATTGGTGCCGACGGTAATCATCTTAACCTCAGCCGCTTGAGCACGCTTAATCACCTCCTCTCGATCTTGATCATAGGCGGGAAAATGAATATGAGTATGGGCATCAAATAAAGTCATAATCTGTTACAACCGAGGAAATAAAGTTCCTGGCTCTCCTTTAATTATTTTTTCTGCTGTTTCTGGAAGGAAGGGCTTTAATAATTCTGCAACCTGATCAACCAACTCCCGAGCATTAGCTACCGCATTCTTATCACCCGTCTCCCAAGGCTTTTTTTCATTTATATACTTATCACCGCGACTAATCAACTCCCAGAGAGTTTCTAGGGCCTCGTTAAGACGATACTGCTCCATTCTAGAGCCCATCTGTTCCCGTACTCGTTTGATAAAGTCACCAACATCATCAGAGCTTTTATCAGCAGCCGAAACCTCTAATCTTTTCTGCAAGGCAAAAACTCGAGAAACAAAGTTACCTAAGCCATTAGCTAGATCACCGTTATAGCGCTCCTCAAACTTCTTATAACTAAAATCCCCATCATTAAAAGGAGGAATTTCTCGTAGGAGGTAGTAACGGACAGCATCAACACCATACCTGTTCACTAACTCTACCGGATCGATAACATTCCCTAAGCTTTTAGACATCTTCTGATTATCAACCGTAATGTGACCGTGAACAAAAAGGGCTTTGGGTAAAGGTAGTTTGGCGGAGAGTAACATGGCAGGCCAAAATAGAGCGTGAAAGCGCAAAATATCTTTTCCAATGATTTGCAGCTCGGCTGGCCACTGATCAGGCTGAGAAAGATAATTGGAAAGAGCATCACACCAAACATAGATAGTCTGCGTTTCATCACCAGGAACGGGAATGCCCCAACTTAGATCTTTTCGGGGTCGGGAAAAGCTAATATCCTCAATGCCTTGATTAATAAAGCTGATAATCTCATTAGCTCTGCTCTGAGGATAGATTTTTAACTCTTCGCTCTCTATCAGACTTTTAATCTGATCAGCGTACTTAGAGAGACGGAAGAAGTAGTTTTCTTCTTCAATAATCTCTGGTTTACTCTGATGATCTCGACACTGCCCATCAACCAGATCCTTCTCCGTTACAAAAGCTTCGTGACCTACACAATAAAGACCTTTGTATACCTTTTTATAAATATCACCCCTAGCTTCTAACTTGTGCCAAAGATTAACAACATTTGGCCAATGTTTTTCTTTATCGCTAGTTCTAATAAAATCATCCCAGGAAAGGTTTAGTAACTCTTTCAGAGCCTTAAACTTAGCAGCGTTCGTATCGGTTAGCTCCTCAGGTGTTATCTTTAATGCCTCGGCTGTACGAGATATTTTAGCACCATGTTCATCAGTACCAGTTAAAAAGAAGACTTGGTCATCTTGTTGACGATGATAACGAGCGATAGCATCAGCCTGGACGGACTCTAAAGCAAAACCTATATGAGGCGCTCCGTTAACATAAGCGATTGAGGTGGTGATATAAAATTTTGACATTGTATAAGGATTATAGTTCTTTTGCTGGTTTTTTTCCAGAATTGACAATTTTATTAAATTATTATATGATATGGCCTGGAATTTAAAATCACACAACTAAGGAGAGTTGAAAATGCAACAACTTAAACTTAACCTGCAAGACGAAGATCACATCGTCCTCTGGGTACGATCAAGAGATCGTCGTCTGCTCTGTTCCTTTCTCACCGCCTTCATCTATGGGTACAAAAGACCTCAGAGATGGCACGAGGAAAAAACTTTTGCTTTAGATCAATTCATCATTATAGAAGAATCACCCTCAGGAAGGGTGACGTTGATCAGAAAAGATAGAGTTACAACCCTGCTTTAGCGGGGTTTTTTTATAGGCCCAAACCTTTTTTTCTTCTCTTGGCCGTAGCCCATTTTTCAATAACCTCTTGAATTAACACTGAGGCAGGAACGGCAAGAACTAGACCGGTAAAGCCAAAGACGGTACCACCAATCAAAATAGATATCAGAATAGCAGCTGGGTTAAGATTGGTAGTATATTTCATAACTATTGGTACTAGTAAGTTGTTTTCTAATTGCTGAATAATAACAAAGAGTATTAATACATAAAGGGCGAGATTGAAGGAGGTTGAAAGACCAATCAAGACCGCTATACCACCACTGAAGACCGGCCCTACAAAAGGAATCAATTCAAAGACGCCGGCTAATAAAGCTAGAAGAAGGGCGTATTTAACATCAAGGAAATATAAACCGATGAAAGTTAAGAGACCTATCACTAGGCTTAATAGCATCTGACCCTTCAGCCACTGACCAATCTTTTTTCTAGTTTTTAAATAAAGATCGATAGCTGACTCTTCATAAGCGGTAGGTAGAACAGCTACTAAGAAGCGCTCGATTCCATCTTGCCCAACGGTGAGATAAAAAGAGATCATAAGTACAGTAATAGCTAAGAAGATGTTGCCAAAAAGTGAACCGATAACCGATGTTAGAGGTATGGTGCCACTAACTAAGGTGTCTGAAAAAGCATTGAGTCTCTGATTGATAATATCTAAAGTCTCACCGGCTTGAAAATTATCAAGAAACGGTCCCGCGTAATCCTTAAGATTGAGGAATAATTGAGTGAAGTCGGAGATAGCAAGGGGAACGATTGTATAAACTAAACCTGCTAAAAACGATAAACCGATGATAAAAAATATTAAAGTGCCTAGAATTCTAGGAATGCCTTTCTTACTCAAATAACTAACGGGAGCATCCAAACCAGCAGCAATAACAAAAGCAACAAAGATCGCCAAAACAACATTAAGAGCACTGAAAATAACCCAAACAAAAGCAGCGACAGCCACTATTCTCCATAGAGCTATCCAGCTGAATACTTCGTTGGTAGATTTATTCTCCATTAAATAAATTAAAACTCGTTTTTAATCAAAACGCAAATTTTTAATTAAAGTACCCTTACTTCTAGTTGGTCCAATCAAAGCCAAGTTTAATTTTTTATTAGTAAATATATGCTTAGCCACCTTCATAATATCATTTGGCTTAACATCAATAATTTTCTTTAAAATTTGCTGGGGTGTCATAACAGGTCTATTAGATATTTCTTGCATGCCATAAAAAAGCGCTAGATCATCAGACGACTCCAATCCCAAAACCAAGTTACCGCTCAAATGATCTTTAGCACGCTGAAGATCTTCTTTGGAAACAGGCTCTCTAGTTAAACGCCTCATCTCTTCTAGAATGGCCTTGATAACTAGATTAAGTTTTTTATGATCAACTCCAGCACCAGCGGCCCAATAACCATGATCTGTGTAGAGACTAGCTCCTGAACGAACATAATAAGCCGCACCTAACTCTTCTCTGACTCTTTGAAAAAGACGAGAGCTCATACCACCACCCAAGATATCATTCATGACCCTTAGAGCAAAACGCCTCTCATCATCTTCAGCAAAAGACCGACAGCCAATAACTAAATGAGTCTGATCTGATTTTTTGTACTGAATAGACAGTTGGGGTTTTTTCTGAGATTCTCTGGTTTTAACCTTGCCAAACTTTTTATTAGAAGGAACATTGGCAAAAGCTTCTTCTAGCTGCTTAATCAGCTTCTTCTCATTAAAGGATCCGACCACAACAATAGAGGTGGCTTGAGCGACATAGTGCTGACTGCGATATTTAACCAAATCTTTTCTATTTAATTTACGAATAACGTCTTTAAGTCCACCAATTGGCCAACCAGCAGGCTGATCACCATAAAGAAGCTCTTCAAATAATTCTGGAGCCTTTCGAGGTGGAAGATCTTCGTACATATTAATCTCTTCAATAACAACGCCCTTCTCTCTTTCAATCTCCTCCTCATTTAAGAGCGGATTGCTGTACAGGTCGGCAATAATATCAACCGCATCTGTTAATTTTTCCGATCGAACTTTTGCATAATAACCAGTATACTCCTGACCGGTAAAAGCGTTATACTGAGCTCCTAACTGATCTAGCTCGGTAGTGATGTGAAGAGCGCTGGGACGATTAGAAGTGCCCTTAAAACACATGTGTTCTAGAAAGTGAGAAAGGCCACTGATTCTCTTGGTCTCATATTTAGAACCTGCCTCAACTAAAACTAGAACGGTAGCTGATAAACTGTCTTTTTGTGGAACGGTAATAATACGTAATCCGTTTTTAAGAACCTTTCTGCTAAAGGGCTTCATTTAAGTATTGTTGTAATTTATTAATTTTAACGCGCTTTTGTTTCATAGTGTTACGATCTCTAACAGTAACGTCTTTCTTCTTAGGGCTATCGAAATCAACCGTAATGCAGAAAGGGGTTCCGATCTCATCCTGACGTCGATAACGCTTACCAATACTCTGCGTTTCATCATATTCGCAAGTAAAGTGAGGGAGGAGATCTTTATATATGCTTTTAGCTAGTTTGGTTAATGGAGTTTTTTTAGATAAAGGCAATATAGCTACTTTATAAGGTGCTAGCCAATTAGGAAAGTTCATCACAACTCGCGTCTCTCCTTTTACACTTTCCTCCTTATACGACTCCACCATTACCGCCAATACGGTTCGCTCAACTCCCAAAGTTGGCTCGATAATATGAGGGGTAAACTGCTTACCTGTTTTAGGGTCTTGATAGCTTTGATTGTGATTCTTAAGATCAAAGTCAGAACGATAAGCTAAACCATATAATTCTTCATGACCAAAAGGGAATTTGTAAAATATATCGACAGTTCTCTTGGAATAGTGGGCTAGCTCTTTCTTGGGAATATCAATGACCTCGATATTTTTATTAGCAATTCCTAGATGCTTGATCCATTGCTTCATCTCCTTCAACCATTTTTCAAACTGCTTTTCCCACTCCTCTTTTTTAATAAAATATTCTATCTCCATTTGCTCAAACTCAAGCGTACGAAAGATAAAGTTGCCGGGAGTAATCTCATTACGAAAAGCCTTTCCAATCTGAGCAATACCAAAAGGCAGTCTTTTACGAGTGCTATTAATCACCTGCTCAAAATTAACAAACATTCCTTGAGCGGTTTCTGGTCGAAAATAAGCAACATTAGAAGACTCCTCAGATGGACCAATAAAAGTCTTAAACATTAAATTGAATTGGCGAGCTTTGGTTAGCTCTCCTCCACAGTCAGGACACTTCTTTTTATTTTTTAATTGATCAGCTCGAAAACGCCTCCGACACCCCTTACAATCTGCCAAAGGATCAGAAAAAGTTTTGAGATGACCAGAAGACTCCCAAACCTTAGGATTCATAATAAGGGCGGTCTCGATACCAATAACATCATCTCGACTCTGAACAAAGCGCTTCCACCACTCTTGCTTGATATTATTCTTCAACTCCACCCCCAAAGGTCCATAATCCCATGAGTTAGCTAGACCACCATAAATCTCTGAACCGGGAAATATAAAGCCTCGGCGCTTAGCTAAACTAACAATTTTCTCCATTAGATCCATAATATTTTATTTATTCTACCACAATTCCATCCGAAGCACTTAAAGTAGGGTCATCAGTTAGCTCGGTAGTTAAAGAATCATCACCGCCACTCAATGGAGAGTCGGTAAATTTATCGGTAGCGCTAATAGTAGTTGGCCCTATTAATGACATGTGCTTACCAATCATCTCCTTAGTTGGTACGGCTCTTATCTGAAAAATAGCTGTGACCGGCTTGCTAATAACTCCTTTGGTAGCAGAAATCTTATCTATCTCCCAAGTTAAGAATTCTGGAGAATCTTCGTCGAAACTAAGACTCCCATCCGTCTCACTCTTAACTCCAACAAATTCTACATGACTAGGAAGTCGGGCGGTAACTTTAACATCGCTAACATCGGTAGCGTAGTTGGTAATATCCCAATGAATACTAAACTCAGTTGGCTTACCAACCTGAGGAGGAAGAGAGCCATTATTAACCACCTTGCCCTTTGCGTCGCGGAAGTAGCCCTTGGTATCAACTTCTATTTGACCAGCAACCTTTGTTTCAGAGCGGCTAACAGTTGCGTGAGAACTATCTTCAAACTGAGCGTCCACCTTTAAAACAAAGTTGCGATCACCAGCTCTTCTAATAGGATATTTAGGTTGAGTTTTTATGGAGAAATTAACACTACCAGACTGAACCCCGTCATCTAATTGCCAGATGATAGTATTGGTCCGATCATCTAACTGGCCATTATCACCTATCTTAAGAGATTCAAAATCAAACATCTTGCCACTTAACTTAGCCTTAACCACAGGATCATTGCCCTGAGAACGGGTGAGGTAGCGATAATTGATAGAGTAATTTAATTCTTCATCGGTTTTGGCGATGTGATTGGTAGAGTTGTTAACTGAAAAGCCTAGATCTATAGGAGCAACTTTAATAGAGGTATTGATAACCTTTTCGCTAATAATATATTTGCGACCATCTAACTCACTTGTGACGGTGGCCTTAAAATCAAAAAATCCGTTTTCTGGACCAACCAGCTTACCAATAATAACGAAGTCATTAGATGAGCCAGGGTGAAGACCTCCAAGATGCCACTCGTTATTACCCTCATCAGGCTTTAAGGTAGCTCTTTGAAATTGGAATGATTCTGGGTATTTAATCTTTAAAATAAGATCATCTAAATCAATAGGGCTATTGTTCTTATAATCTATCTTCAACTCAACCACTTTGCCGCTGGTAATTTTTTCTGGTAGCACGCCTATTAACTCAAGAGCCTCTCCCATAATTGGTGTTTGCCAACTCGATCTTTTTTGAAAACGAGTTTTGACATCCTCTGGCGAATAATCAATGGTCGCTGTGATATTTTTAATATCATCCTCTTTTCCTTTAAGAATTAATAATTTAAATTTTTGACTAGTTAAACTACCCACGCCAACATTACCAATCTTGCGAGAAATGATATTTTCATCAATCGACCTACCAACAAAAACTATGCCCTTAGGTACCGAAAGAAGAAGTTTAGCATTATTCAAAACCTGACTGGAGTTGTTGTTGACTCCAACCTCTAAATCAAAAGGCATACCAATTGGTACCGATTCTGGACCATTAAACTCCAAAACCAACCCACTATTATCATGAGTGAACCAGTAAAAGCCGAAATAGGCCAAACCGGCTAAAATAACTATTAAGACAATGGTATATAGGATTTTAAGCATACTTTATTATTATTTGCTTCGGTTAGACATTGCTGACAACAAAAACTGAAGTCTTGAGCAATAAAATAATGAGGTTTTTTCTGACAAGTGTCACAAAGAGCAAACTGCGGATCAAAGCCTAATGATCTTAATAAGAACTGATAAGTAATCTTTTCTGAATAGAGAATGTCTTTGAAAGCACTCCATAATTCGAAATCATCTTGTTCCTCAAAAGTCATTTCCTTTATAAAAGACAAGAGATTGAGAATCTGAGGAAGTCGATCTGGATGACGCAAGGCAGAAAAACGATCAATAGTTAGGGCGTCAATAATCTGAAAATTATTCTTATGAATCAGTCTTAATTGAACTAGATTTAAGGGTTCTAAATGAGCATTGAGTTTTGATGTTATCTTTCGAGCACTAGTGGCTTTACCAACCACCTTGCCAAGACTCTTAGTATAAAAAAAGACTCGTGAATCAAGCTCCCCAAGATCTTCTTTATCTAAAACGATAGCCTCAGTACAATACTCTTTCACATTGAAAATAATAAAACAAAAAACTGCTTTTGGAAAGCTTTATTGAAATAAAAAACCCCCTGCAGCCTAAGCTACAGGGGGCGGCACGACATCTCAAAAAAGAGGTCGTCGATCAGAAGGATCAAGCGCAGCGCAAGGACACGAGATGCTGCAGCAATCTTGCTATCGCAGTAATCGTCTTGGCTTCTTGCGTCGATTCAACTTCCCAGCTCTCAGCCGGAGTTGCGGCCTTCATCGCTCCCTCAATAATGAAGCTCTTCAGCTTCTCGGAGGATTCGTGAGCCCTCTCTTCAATTGCGACGCTTTCCTGGTCGCCTTGGATGAGCTTCACAGCATCATCCACTTGATGAAGAAAAGCCTCGCTTTTCACAACGACCTGTATCTCCGACAACGCCTTTTCGTTGCCACATTGGACGAGCTGATCAAGATACTTGACCAACTGGACTTCCGAAGCGGAAAGTTCGCTCGTCTCCTCGGGCATTTCCTGGCCGGTGAGCCTGGTCGAGATGATCAGCGCCACTCTGTCAGGAGTAGTGATCAAATCCGCAATGACAGCCTTGAAACCGTCGCCGCTCTTTTCCGCCGGGACTGAACGATCAATAGTTGCCGTTGCTCCGCCTTGACCAACTTGTTCGCCTTCGTGCATAGCATGCACTCCTTCTAAAAAAGTTAACGTACTCCGTACCCATCCTCAGGTACGATTGCCCTATTATATATTAATATAAAAAAAAGTCAACCCCCCCTAAAGCCATTTTCTGTCAATGTTAGATTTTAGCTATTATTAATGTGAAATTGATACAAGAGATCTATCGGCCTATCTATCACCTGCCCCACCTCCAACTCATGATCCTTGCAGGCTAATATAAAGAACTCCTTGAAATAAAAGCCGATCGAGCCAATAGAGTTAATCTTATATTGTTTGTACTTAGGTAAAAGAAGAATGTTGGCTTTAATAAAGTCATCGAAACTTTGCTTAATAATCTCCCTAATCTCAGGTTGGTCGTTATTTTGCTTAAGAAAGTGAGTTAGGCTAGCTAGAAAATAACTGGATCGATTAGGAGAGTAAACTTGGTCAAGAATAAGGGCAGGGGTTAGCGAATACTCTTTGAAAAATTTATTTAATAAATCGTTGCTCAACTGTCTATTCAAAACTTTGCGAACTAATAGGCGACCTAGATAAGCGCCACTACCCTCGTCGCCTAAAACATACCCCAGCCCACCAATAGACTGTGTTATTTCTTTTCCATCATAAATACAAGCGTTAGACCCGGTCCCTAAAATGCAACAGACTCCTGATTCATTGCCACACGCAGCCCGAGCAGATCCTAAAAGATCTCCCTCTATATAAAGATCCTTTACAACAAAATAGTTTTTCAAGCCCTGGCTAATCTTCTGCTTTGAAAGCTCGCCATCACAATCGGCTCCATAAAAAAATAAATGATCAATCTCTTTAATTCCTAAAGGAGCAAAGGTATCTTGAATGATTTTAGTAATGTCAGAAACGCTAACAAAATAAGGATTAAGCCCCTTGGTGTTAAGCAGCTTCTTTTCTCCATCGCAGCAATAAAGCCAACTGGTCTTAGTTGCTCCACTATCAACAATTAATATCTTGGACATAAGGTAATATTTAATATAACTAATTTAAAGAATAAAAAAAGGGCCCACACTAGCGTGGGCCCAAGCTCAACGAGGCTTTTGTGTTTTCAAATTCCAATCATCAAAAGAATCAAACTCCTCAACCGCTTCTTCTTTTCTTGGTTTCAAAAGAGGAAAGTCTTGATTCTCTCCTGATGACTGAGACTGATCAGCCGTTTCACCATGACTAAAATAAATCAAGGTGTCAGAATTATGAAAACATTCGGAACAGAGATTATACATCACTGTCACCTCCGAAGAGTTTTCTTCGTTCAAATCAACATCACAATATTGACAAAACATGCATTACTCCTTTATGCAGGTTACAAAAACTGAAGAACTGCCTATATTATACTACTTTTATTAAAAAAGTCAAATAAACTTAAAGCCCCTGGGCACTAGACTTTTGAGAGCGTTTGATTAAATCATCTCTAATCATAGTAGCTTCTTTGATGCTAAGGCCCGGAAGACGACCTTCTGAACGAGATCCTCTTTTGCCCGTAAAGCTCATGCCAGCGGTTTGAATGTGAAGATCAGAAAGGCCTAGAAGACGAACGATTAAACCTCTATAGATATCAACGTTTTGAATGCGACTATAAGGAATGGTGACGTACTTCTTCCAAATAACGCCGTATTCTTTATAAAAACCTTCGGGTCTCAATTGATACTTATAATTTTGGTATGATAGCTTAGCCCAGAAATAAAGAGCAGCATAAAAACCAACCAGAAATATCATGAAGAGTGTAAGAAAGGGGCCCACACTATAATCCTCTCCTATTTGCAAAGAGGCGATTGTAACACCAGCAATCCAAAAAGATAAAAAGAACATCATAATAGTCCAACCAATTACTAATCCAATAAAGAAGAGCCAAATGGCTTTAGGGTCTAAATGTTTCATATTTATATTATATAGTGCGCGAGAGAGGATTTGAACCTCCACGGGATTGCTCCCACAAGCCCCTCAAGCTTGCGCGTCTACCGTTCCGCCACTCGCGCTTATTTTGAACCTAGCTTCTGTCTAATCTGCTTAGCTGACAGGCTACGTAAAAAGTATAGTTTAGAACGACGTACTCTACCAGGAGTAGAGATAATTTCCACTTTACCAATCCTTGGCGAGTTAATAGGATAAACCTTCTCTACACCCTCACCAGAGATAATTGAGCGAACGGTAAAAGTAGCTCCGATTTCTTTACCGTGCTTTCTAGCTAAAACGATACCCTTGAAGTTACTAGCTCTCTTTTTATCACCATCTTTAATGATCTCCTGTACGAGAACTGTAGCGCCGGGCCTTATTTGATCAATAATTTTCTCATCAATCATAGTAGTTAGATAATAGAGTATTTTTATTAGATTGGCAAGTAAAAATTGAGTATCTGATTATTTTCTGCTTTTCTTAAGGCAATGAAGATTCTTATCGATATTCGCCTTTTGAGTAAAGGAGGTCAATCAGGGATTGAGGAGTATACTAGGCACTTGGTATCCAATCTTTTAGCTATTGATAAAAAGAATTCCTATCAACTATTTTATAACGGCTGGAAAAAGCATCCGCTACCAACAACCTGGCCTAACAAGGCAACAATAATTGATAGGAAAATGCCTAATAAGTTGTTTGATTTAAATAGTCATTTTATGAAAAAATCTCCCCTCCCTCCAGCAGATCTGATATTTAGCCCTAATCTCAATCTATTAAAAACCAAGGTTCCAAGAATATTAACTATTCATGATCTTTCTTTTATTCATTACCCCCACCTCTTTCCTCGCCAATCACAGATCTGGCATTGGCTGCAAGACTATAAATCTCAAATAAAAGAAGCTTCTCTAATTACCGCCGTCTCTAACTTTACCAAGCAAGACCTAATTGAAACTCTAAAAGTGCCTGAGGAGAAGATAAGAGTGGTGCCTTTGGGAATTGATGAGAAGTTTAAAGTTTTAAATGTTAAAAGACCCTCTTCATTACAAGCCCCTTTCATCTTATACCTCGGTACTATTGAGCCAAGAAAGAATGTTGCCGCAATCATTAAAGCTTTTAATATCGTGAAAGCCAATGGTCAGTTAAAGGATCTAAAGCTGGTCTTGGCTGGTCGCCTAGGATGGTTGTATAAAAAAACTTTAAAGACCTACGAAGCCTCGCCCTATAAAGAAGATATTATTCTATGGGGGTCAGTGGAAGATAAAGATCGACCATTATTATATAATCTAGCCGAAGCATTAATATTTCCTTCTTTTTTTGAAGGCTTTGGCCTACCACCCCTAGAAGCTCAAGCTTGTGGCTGTCCGGTTATTGCTAGTCGAAGAACCTCTTTGATTGAGGTTTTGGGTGATTCGGCCCGATTAATAGATCCATGGCGAATTCATGATCTAGCTGGTACGATAGAAGAAGTCTTAACTACCAACTTAAAAAACAAATTAAAGGAGGCGGGGCTCATTAATAGACAGCGATTTAGTTGGGATAAATCAGCTCATCAATTATTGAATATTTTTAACGAATATGAGGCTTAGAACGATTATTTTTTTAATACTAATAATGGCTATAGGAGCGGGTGTCTTTTTTGTGGGTTTGAAGGAGTTTAAAGATCAAGCCCTAACCTCCGCTGATAACGTCTCTCTAAGTTTTAAAGAAGCGCTGGCTTCTTTATTTAACCTGGAGCCAAATGGAGCGATTGCTCATTTTGATATGGTTAAAAAAGAGATTGACCTACTACAAGACCAACTACCTACTCTCACAAAATTTATACCGGTTTTAAGGAATCTGCCTCCTATATTCAATAATATCGATGAGATCACAAACACAGCCGCCAATCTCACTGTTAAATTAGACCATCTAAAGAAAGAAGGGGCAGAGCTAGTGTTGCAAGAAAAAGGCCTATCATTAATAAAAGTGATGGAAGAGGTGTTAAGAGATATCAATAAATTAACCCTTCTAACAAATGACCTTAAAAAACAAGCCAAGGAGGTTGATTTCAATCTTGGAGGTGAGTTAATGACCATGAGCCATCAACTTCAATCATCAAAAATATTTCTTGAATCCTTCATTGGCTGGCTGAAGGATAAGCAGCCTCATCACTTGGTAGTTATTTTTCAAAACCCCTCTGAGATGAGGCCGGCTGGAGGATTTATCGGCAGCTTTGCACAGCTAACCCTTCATCAAGCTAGCATGACCAATTTAGAGGTTAATGATATTTATGATATTGATGGTCAGTTAAAGAAAAAGATTATTCCTCCTAAAGCTCTTCAAACTATCACTCCTAACTGGGGAGCTAGAGATGCTAACTGGTTCTTTGACTTTCCTACCTCAGCCAAAAAAATTATTGAACTATTAGAAATCTCTCAAACTTATCAAGACAAGGGAACTAAGTTTGATGGAGTGGTAGCAATTAATGTTCATGTTATTAACGATATTTTGAAAATAATCGGCCCCATTGAATTAAAGGAGTATGAAATGACTTTAGATCACAACAATTTCCTTTCAGAAATTCAACTTAATGTTGAGACTAATAAGAATAAAAACGTTCTTAAAACCGCCACCCCTATTGTTTTTGAAAAACTGGGTAAGTTAGAAGAAAAAGAAAAGATGGCTTTGGTAGAGATTGTAAAAGACCGAATTGAGAAAAAAGACATTATGATCTATCTAGATGATCTGATAATGGAGAATTTTATTCAGAACATGGGCGTTGGCGGAGAAGTTACTCGCCTACCCGAAGATTTCTTTGGTGAATATTTGGCGGTAGTTAATGCCAATATTGCTGGTGGAAAAAGTGATGCCTTTATCAATCAAAAAATCAATCTGGAAAGCAAGATAAATGAGAAGGGGGAGGTATTAAATAATCTAACAATTACCCGCTCTCATAATGGTCAAAATGAAAAAGACTCTTGGTACAGAAAAACTAACCAAAACTACATTCAGATTCTCACTCCGCTAGGATCAAAATTATTAAGCATTACTGGAGATAGCAAGAAGAAGATAAAACCTCGGGTTAATTATAAAAGGGGTTATAGGACCGATCCTGATCTAGCTGCTATTGAAAATGGTGAGCAGTTTGGCAAGCAGGTTTTTGATACCTGGTTCAATGTGCCAGCTGGCAAAACAAAAAGCTTAGAGGTTAGATATAAGAATAAAAACCGTTTTTATATTGAAAAACAAAAAAGTGGCTTATATCATTTTATCTTTGATAAACAGTCAGGTGTTAATACCAGTCTAGAATTTTCCATAGAAGCACCTCCTGGCTTTATCTGGCAAGAATCAGGTGGTCCTTATTTTATCTATAAGAATGAGAGGCCCTCGGCAAAAGAAATAATTAGTCTCCAGCTAAAGAAGTTATAGCGTCTTGAAAGTCTTGTGGTGGTTCAGCGGCCACATTGATACGACCACCATCAGGTGTAGTGACCTCTAAAGATTCTGCGTGCAACATGTGCCTTACGATAGTTTTGTTTTTAGAGCCATACAATCTATCACCAACAATAGGGTGACCAATACTAGCTAAGTGAACTCTGATTTGATGAGTTCTACCAGTTAATGGCTTAACTTTTAATAAAGAATAATCTCCGATAGATCGTTCCACTTGATACTCGGTAACAGCCTCCTTAACCATCTTAGCTCGAGCCGTGTGAGTGATTCTTTTGGTGGTGCCGCTTTTCAAGCCGATAGGCTTATCAATTACGCCCTTCTTTTCCTTAGGAGTGCCATGAACTATAGCCTTATAGGTTTTCTTAATCGTCTTTTCTTGAAATTGTTTTTTAAAATACTTAAAAGCTTCTTGGGTAAGACAAATCAATAAAGCTCCCGAAGTATTCTTATCTAATCGATGAACAATACCCGGGCGAACTTTTGGCTTATCACCCACCTCCTTAACTGAAGGATAGTGAGCTAATAACCAATCAACTAATGATTTGTCACCTTCTTTAACGGGGTGGACTAATAAGCCAGCGGGCTTATTAACAATAACGAAGTCCTTGCCTTCATAAATGATTTGTACAATTGGTTCATTTACAAACTTTCTTTCATCAACTACAACCTCCCAACCTAACCTCAAGACATCTTTTTGGGTAACCTTGGTTGATTTGGTAATAGGAGTTTTTTTAGTTAGATAATAACGATCAGCCTGTCTCTCCTTAATATCTTCTTTGGCTGGCTGAACTTCATATAACCAGCCCTCTTTATTTAGAGGTTGAGGTGTTACAACCTTGCCTTTAATAAACTCTCCTTTCTTGGTCTCGTATTTGATAATTGAATGAGCTCGATCAGGCAAAAGAGAGAACATCATGGGACCGAAAGGCTCATCAGCTACAAAAACACCTTTGATATTAAGGCGAGGGTCGAGACGAGGCTCAAGATATTTGAGACCTTTAACGGGTGAACCGTGATAAAAAATCATTTTGTGCGCGCACCAAGGATCGAACTTGGGACCTCTTCGATGTCAACGAAGCGCTCTACCACTGAGCTATGCGCGCTATATCTTACCTACCAAATCAAGACCCGGCTCTAAAGTGTCTTGACCAGGCTTCCAACTAGCAGGACAAACCTTTCCAGTATTTTCAGCAACGAACTTAGCAGCCTGAACTTTTCTGATAACTTCTTGAATACTTCGGCCGATGCTATTGTCATGAATCTCATAAGCTCTCAAAACTCCTTCGGGATCGATAACAAAAGTACCTCTAAGAGATAATCCTTCATTTTCAATATAAGTGCCGAACTGACGACAAACCTTACCACTTGGATCAGCTAGCATTGGAAATTTAATCTTCTTAATAGCCTCTGACTTATCATGCCAAGCTTTGTGAACAAAAACCGTGTCAGTGCTAATACTTAAAAGCTCCGTTCCCATTTTTTCAAATTCTTGATAGTTATCAGCCGCCTCCTCTAATTCTGTTGGGCAGATGAAGGTAAAGTCAGCTGGATAAAAGAACAATACAATCCACTTGCCTCTTAGATCAGAAAGTTTGATATTTTTCACCTCTTCGTTGTGAAAAGCTTCTAATTCAAAATCTTCAATCTCCCTACCAATTTGAGGCGGATGATTTGAAAAAGATTGATTTGATCCTTTTTCCATGGTCTTGATTATAGCTTAGGAGGGGTGATTGGTAAAGTAAGGTTTTTTATAAAAAAGCGCCCCTTCTTAAGGCGCGCTAAGTGTTTTCTGATGAGGTCAACCAAAGATCCTCGTCTAGATAATGATTGTCTAAATTCTGAATTTGATCCAAGCCGATTTTAAGCTCATCGAGATCGGCTAATACTTTGAATGAACCAGCGTAGCAGAAATTAAAGCTCCACCAGTCTCTGTCAAAATCAAAGCCGAAAGGAAGGATTGCCTCTTCGGGCACTATCCTCCGGCGAATATGAAAATACTGACCAATCTTATCCAATGAAGGATAGGGCAAGGTGATGATAAAGATCCGATCCCCTCGCATAATTAGATTGTCATCACAACGATCAATAAAATGATCCAGAGCTAATGAACTTGAGGCCCAAGCAGAAGGAGGAATTTCGTTTTTCGGACAAGTACTACCATTACGATAAAGAATCATGATGCATCTCCTTGATGAAGAATGTTTGAAAGTTCTGTTGGTTAAAGACTGTCATACTTGATATAATTAAGTCAATGAACGATCTTAGCTTGGCCTTAATACACAATCTGATAGACGCCTCTAATACATCGGCCGTTTTTTTGTTTTCTTTTTTAACCACCTTTTTAGATTCAGTAATTTCTATAATTCCCTCCTCCATTATGCTAATAGCGGCAGGCTTCTTTTCTATCGATCCTAGTTACACTTTTAATTCAGCTTTATGGGAAGCGCTAGTTAAAATAGGCGTGCCTGGAGCTATTGGCTATACCGCCGGCGCCTGGATAATTTATATTATTTTCTATTGGGGAGGTAAGGGAGTAATAAAAAAATATGGACATTATTTTAAGCTAAATTGGAGAAAGATTTCTAAAGCTCAAGAATACTTTGGCGCTGGCAGCAAAGATGAGGTTGTATTATTTTTTGCTAGAGCTTTGCCTATTTGGCCAATTGAAATAATCTCTATTTTTTGCGGAGTGGTTCGTATGCCCTGGAGTAAATTCGTAATTTACTCTTTCTTAGGATTCTTCTTTAGGACGATGCTACTTGGAATAGCTGGCTGGAGCTTTGGTGAAGCTTATGAGTATTTTGCCGAGCAAATAGTAGTCTGGCAGACTTATGGAGCTATTATTGTTGTAGCGGCAATAATAGCCTTCTTCTTATATTCTCAACGTCTTAAGGTTAAGAACAGATAAAATCGGTTGTGGGCAGGGAGGGATTCGAACCCCCGAAGGCGTATGCCAACTGGTTTACAGCCAGTCCCGTTTGACCACTTCGGTACCTACCCTTTATTAACTTCTTTTTTCTTAAGCTGACTAACTAACTCAAGACTCGCACCTTCTTCATCAACATCTTCCTTCCTCTTATTAAGGTGGCGATTGATAGAATTGTCAAGCTTTAATACTAATACTTTAATACGTCTGAGAAATTTTTCAATACGGTTATTAAGAGAACTATCTATTTTTGATAGAGGTAGCTTAGCAACCCACTTTTCTAAATAATCAGAAAGCGTTACATGCCCCTCCCCCTCTTGAACACGCGGCAATGAACGAGCCATTAAATAAATAATGACTGCTAGGCTGGTGATAAAAAATATTTGGAGAAGAAAATCGTACATGATTAGATCTCGTAACGACAGAATCTCTCAATTTGAGTATTCTCACCCGTCTTCGCAGCAACACTCTTAACCAATTGATCAACAGTCTGAGACTCATCCTTCACAAAAGGTTGCTCTAATAAAGCCTCTATATCCTTAGGGTTTAAAGCGGCAATATGCATTACCAAATTATGAGCTAGGTTTTTGAAGTCATCAGAGCGAGCAACAAAATCGGTTTCACAACGCAACTCTAATAACACGCCTACGCGATTATTGTGAATGTATGATTCAAGAATACCAGCTCCAGTATCACGACCAGCACGCTTAGTAGCTTTAATCAATCCTTTTTCTTGAATAATCTCTTTAGCTTTATCGAGATCACCCTGAGCTTCTTCTAAAGCCTTTTTACAATCCATAACTCCAGCCCCTGTCTCATCTCTGAGCTGTTTAACTAATTCGGTCATAATTATTTTTCTTCTTCTTTTTTAATTTCTTCTTCTTTTTCTTCTTTAGCAATAGTTGGCTTAGCTTGATCTAACTTAACCTCCAACTTACCTAAAACCCATCCAATGCTAGAACGAGCATTATCATTACAAGGAATCGGATATTTAATTGGTCGAGGATCACCATCAGTGTTAATCAAACCAACGATTGGAATGTTCATTCTAATAGCTTCTCTAATAGCTGTCTCGTGCTCATCTACATCAAAGACTAATAGAGCGGCTGGCAAACTATCCATACTTTCTATACCGCCAAAAAGACGCTCTAACTTCTCTAATTGACGATCCATCATTAGGCGCTCTTTCTTAGTATACTTATCCAACTCTCCAGACTCCTTATCAATTCTTAATTGACGAAGCCTATCAGCTCTTTTGTTAATGGTTTTAAAGTTAGTTAAAGTACCTCCCAACCAACGCTCGGTAACATAAGGAAACTTGTATTTTTCAATAAACTCAAGAGCCTGGTCTTTTATATTAGCCTTAGTACTAACTACCAAGATGGTACCACCTTCTTCTATTTTTTCTTTAAGAAAGTTACCGGCCTCATCTAATAGATCTTTAGTCTGCATAAGGTCGATAAGATCAATGCCTCTTCGAGTACTAAAGATGAATTTATTCATCTTAGGGTTGGTACGAGAGTGCTTGCGACCAAACAAAACTCCAGCTTCGATCATTTCTTCCACCAAGACCTTGTCTTCGGGAGAAAGCTGATCTTTAACAGCTGTTAATTGTTTAGGCTCATCAACCATAGTAGTGGTTGAGGTGTCTTCTTGCTCTAATTCCTTTTCTGGTGTCATTGCTAGAAATATTAATAAATTATCAACTTTTTTGCAACTTTTTTATGTGTTTGACAAGGGCAAGTTTGAAGTTTTTTACTGCAAATCTCTCAGCAGATTGATTAATAGCTTTACGATCAAAATCATACTTACAAAACTCTTTGATGGCGTAAGCTAAGCATTCAGGGGTTTGTTCGGCAAAAAGAAGGCCATTTTGACCATGATTAATAATATCTAAAGCTCCTCCTTGAGCAAAAGCAATAACGGGCGTTCCACAGATCTGAGCTTCGACGGCAACCAAGCCAAAATCCTCTACCTGAGGGAATATAAAAGCTCGAGCACCCGAATAAAGCAATCTCATCTCATTATCGCTTTTAACAAAGCCTAGAAACTCTATTTTGGGAGAAGTGGCCATTTTTTTTAATCGATCTATCTCTGGGCCCTGACCAACTATTTTTAAGGGAAGGTTTAATTTATTAAAAGCCTTAATAACTAGGTCGAATTTTTTATAATGAAGCAATCGACCAGCAGCTAGAAAATATGACTGCTTCCTTATATTAGAATCGAGATAAAAGATTTTGGTATCTAGGGGTGGGTGCAGTATTTCAGCTGAGCGACCATAACATTTTCTTATTCTCATAGCGATATGATTAGAAATGGTTAATATCTTATCTGGTCTCTGGGCAACTTTAAAATCCCATCGTCTTAGATAATTTCTCAAAGGTCGAGTTAAAAGATTAAGGTTTTTTATCTGAGGAGGAATATATCTATCCTCCCAGGCGTAGCGTATAGGAGTGAAGCAATAATGAAGATGTTTGGTAGGTGATTGATAATTTATTCCTCTAGCGTAGCTAGCTCCAATAGAGATAATTAAATCATACTGATTGCCAAGATCTAGACTCTCTATAGCTCGTGGCATAAAGGGGATAAACCAACGATGATTTTCTCTGGCTAATTTGTAATCTAGGAAGCTGGTCTTTATAGTATTAGTATTAAATCTTTGACGAGTCTTTTGTGGGTCGTAGAAAATAGTATAAAGCGGAGCTTGAGGAAACATGGCGGTAAAAATTTCTAGCACCCTCTCCCCGCCACCGTATTGATTAAGATAATCGTAGACTAAAGCAATTTTCATGATTAAAAGAATATTAGATATTATCGGTTCTATTTTAGGTCTGCTTATTATAGCACCTTTCTTACCCTTTATTATTCTGGCTATAAAATTAGAGAGCAAAGGAGCGGCCATCATCGACCTAGATAGAGTTAGTCAGGGGAAAATTATTAAACTCTATAAGTTCCGTACGATGATCGAAAATGCTCCGGCCATAGAGAAGGCCCGCTTAATGCACCTTAACGAGAGAAAGGATGGTCCTTTCTTTAAAATATCTAATAATCCCTGCATTACCAAAACCGGTCGATTGTTAAGGAAATTTCGTATTGATGAATTCCCTCAATTAATTAATGTTTTAAAAAATGAATTAACTCTAGTTGGCCCTCGCCCTCATAAGCCAGAAGAGGTTATTCATTATCCAGAAAAATATCAGCATCTAATATTAGCCAAAACAGGGGTAACCGGTCTTTCTCAAGTTAGCGGCTCCTCTAGCCTACCCTTTCTAAAGGAATTAGAACTTGATAGCTACTACCTAAAAAATCAATCTTTATGGTTAGATATAAAGACTATTATCAAGACCCTGTTGATATTGTTCTTTGATCCCACTGCGGTCTAGTTTATAATTAAAGACATGAGAAAAAGAGCTGGATTTACTTTGGTTGAGCTCCTAATTTATATAGGTATATTTGCTATCTTAGCGGTGGCTTTTTCTAGTATATTAGTCACCTTTTCCCGAGTTACCATTACCCAGTCTTCGAAAAATGAAGTCTCCTCTCAATTAAGTTTTGTTACGCAAAAAATTCAACGCATGATTAGTAACGCTAGTCATGTAGTTGCTACCAATTCAATTGAAGATACTGATTTAGGAAAAGACTGGGATGAGGTGGATAATAACTTGGGGGTAGCTCAAAAATATCTAGTTCTTAAATTACCAGAAGATGAAAACTCTTCTAACTCAGAAACTACTCCGACTATTATCTATCTAGATGGAGGTGTAATAAAGGTTCGCAAGGGACGAGGAGGAGAGATTGGTCATTCTACAACTAGCGAACTTACAACCGACAAAGTGGTAGTTGATAAATTAGAATTCACCAAATTTGTTGATTACCCTGGTCGAGATTTAATAGAAATAGATCTCGCCCTTAGTTATAACAGCGAACAAGAGCAGGAGCAGGTCTCACGAAAATTAATTTTGGGAACGAGCAAAGCTTATGCTGCTATTTTTGACACCACCCTTTTACCTGGCGCCAATAACAACGTTGATGTTGGTAGTTCTGGCTATAAGTGGAAAGATGCTTTTTTTAGTGGCACTTTAAAAGTTGATACAGAAGCTCAGGTCAAAACTCTTAAGGTGAGTGATAATGGCACTCCAATGAGTGGTATTTATAATGGTCAAATAACTGTTGACCCGCCTAATATTGGAGCTGATAGCAATGGCACTGTATCTGTTAACCCTCCTAGCGGAATAACTATAGAAAGTGGTGATCGCGTCTTTTTGACTCCTAATAAAAGTTTGGAGTCTGGGTTGTTGATGGTAGGAGCTTTCGCTAACTCCAGTACTAACAAAATAGATATTACTCTCAGAAATACTAAAAGCAGCGCGGTAAATGGAGGAGCTAGATCCTGGTATTATCTATTAATCAAGTAATTTAAGCGCCGTGGCATTTTTTATACTTCTTACCACTACCACAAGGACACGGATCGTTACGACCCACTTTTTTATCATCCTCAGACAAAGGTTTGGTTGGAAGAGGAACTGTTTCAATAACCTCTTCTAGCTTGTTGGCATTTTCCTTAATCCAATCCTCAAAGTCAGCAATCAACTGCTGATACATAACATGAGCTTCTCTACGAAACTCTACCAAAGGATCGTGTTGACCATAAGCTCGAATACGAACCGCATCCATTAAAGCTTCTATATTTTCTAAATGACTCATCCAAAGCATGTCTAACATACTTAGTATTTGTGGATGAGATTTATTTTCTAATAACTCCTGGCGGCGTTTATAAATAGCTTTTCGTTGCTTGTTAAGAACGTCGTCGTAATCGAGTAAGTGTTTTCGAGCATCAAAGTTCATGCCCTCGATCTTGCCTTGTGCCTGTCCAACAGACTTACTAATCATCTTGGCACTAATTGGCATATCTTCTGGAACCTTCAAAGACTCCATAATGTTTTGAACTCGCTCACCACCAAAGATACGTAAAATGTCATCTTCTAAAGAAAGATAAAATTGAGAAGATCCTGGGTCACCCTGACGACCGGCACGACCACGTAACTGATTATCAATACGACGAGCCTCGTGTCGCTCGGTAGCAACAACATGAAGACCTCCTAATTCTTTTACCTTATCAGCCTTCTCGGCATCAACAGGATTACCACCCAATACGATGTCGACACCACGACCAGCCATGTTGGTAGCAACAGTTACCGCTCCCAATCTTCCAGCTTGAGCAATAACCTTACCTTCTTGTTCATGCTTCTTGGCATTAAGCATTTCGTGCTTGATACCTGCTTTGCCTAATAAGTTAGAGACCTCTTCATTGTTTTCAATAGAAACCGTACCAATCAAAATAGGTTGGCCTGTTTCATTAACTCTTTTAACCTCCTTAACCAAGGCATTATATTTAGCCTTCCTAGTCTTATAGATCACATCAGGCAAATCCTTCCTAGCCGAAGGTTTGTTAGTGGGAATAGAGATGACATCTAGACCGTAAACTTTGGCAAACTCTTCAGCTGAGGTTTGAGCGGTACCAGTCATACCAGAGATTTTTTTATACAAACGGAAGTAGTTTTGAATAGTAATTTGGGCGTAAGTACGAGATTCATTCTGAACCTGAACTCCCTCCTTAGCCTCTAAGGCTTGGTGAAGACCGGCTGAATAACGACGACCTGGCATTAGGCGGCCGGTAAATTGATCAACGATAATAATCTGACCATCTTTAACAACGTAATCTTTATCTAGCTGAAAAAGACCCTGGGCTTTAAGAGTTTCTTGAAGGTAATGACTAAGGCGAATATTTTCTGGAGAATAGAGATCTTTAATTTTTAACTCCTTCTCAACCTTATCAATGCCATCTTCGGTAATATTAACAGCTCGAAGCTTCTCCTCAACAATATAATCTTTTTCAGGTTTTAAACGAGCTACCACACGAGCAAAAACTTTATAAAAAGCGCTTGATTCTGCATCAGGAGCAGAAATAATTAGTGGGGTACGAGCCTCATCAATCAAAACACTATCGACCTCATCGATAATAGCAAAACTAAATTCTCCTTGAGACTGACCCTCTACACTGGTGGCCAAGTTATCTCTAAGATAATCAAAGCCAAATTCATGGTTAGTACCATAGACGATATCAGCTTGATAGGCCTCTTTACGACCAACCGGTCGAAGATATTCTTCATGAACTAAAAAGCTACCAGTCTCATCTCTATTTTTATCAGTCTGATTTTTATCTTCCGTATCGATCTTAAATTCCGGATCATATAAATAAGCGGTATCGTGAGCCAGACAAGATATCTTTAAACCTAATAGATGATAGATTTGCCCCATCCAAACCATGTCACGCTTAGCCAAGTATTCGTTAACGGTAATGACATGAACTCCCTTACCAGTTAAAGCATTTAAATAAATAGGGCTTGTAGAAGCCAGGGTCTTACCCTCACCAGTCATCATTTCTGTAACCTTACCTTGGTGCAGAGCTATTCCGCCCATTAATTGGACATCATAATGTCGCTGACCCAAAGTCCGCTTAGCAGTCTCTCTAACCAGGGCAAAAGCTTCTGGTAATAAATTATCTAAATTTTCACCTAATTGAGCTCGTTGACGAAGTTTAGCACTTGCATCTACCAACTGATCTTTTGATAATTGTTCAAACTGTTTCTCTAGATTATTAATCTGTTGAACAACCTTGCCTAACTTCTTATCAGGAGAAAATCTTTTAAATAGTTTTTTAAACATAAAATAATACTCTTCAAGACTTAGAGTATAGCAGGATGGAGGAAAAAAGTAAGAGGATTAGTGGTCGTTTTTAAAGTCATTATACTTCTTAATTTCTTGCTGTAATTTATTCTTTACACGATCAATAGCTACGCGCAAATCCCATTCTTCTCGCTGAGCTCTAATGAGCTTGCCCGGAAGAGCAAGATTAACTTTAGCTTGATAGACATCACCCTTTTTGTGATGTTTAGTTGTCTTTCCAATCTCCACTTTAGCCTCTACACCTCCTTCAATATCCCACTTATCTACAAGCTTATTAAGAGACCATAACTTGGTCTCAATATACTCATTAAGTACTGGAGTTAATTCCAAGTCTTTTGTCTTGATAATTATTCTCACGCCATTATCGTACCACAACACCCACACATTGACAAACGGTTTTAATATGCTATAATGTGCTTAGTAAATTAACACTGTTCACTTAAGGAGAGACCATGACTTTTGTTTTAACAGTTTTAGCGATCATCTTGACGGTGATGGCTATTATTGGAAGAGGGTTTGACCAGCTCGCAAACGATCTGGGAGACTTAGCCCTCCAGCCAGTCAAACCAAAAAATAACTACGAAGAAGGAATGGCTGAGCTCTGTCGTAGAGTTCGGCGGCAAAGAGAGGTCGACAGAGGTAAGTCAAGCATATTCATGTTCTTAGGAACAGTGGCCGCAATGATGTGGGTGATGGTGCTGCTTTCCGTCTTAACGTAAAGCAGCAATACCGACCTCAGAAGCTAAAGACCCTCGTGATGAGGGTCTTTTTTTATTTAACAATCATTACCTCTTCTTCTAACCAGATATCATATTTATCATGAACACGCTCCTTTATTATTTTAATAAGAGATCTAACATCCTCAGCTGAAGCATTATTAGAGTTGATAATAAAGTTAGGGTGTTTAGGAGAAACCATTGCTCCGCCAAACTTTTCTCCTTTAAGGCCGGTTTTATCAATTAATGTGGCAGCGGGCAAAACAGGAAAGGGGTCTGTTTTAAGGTGAGTCTTTAACTCTTCGTCTTCTTGCCATTTATTAGGAACTAAGTGCCAATCAACATTCTTAAAAATACTACCAATATTAGG
>CAYSNH010000003.1:35329-45717 GCA_964432405.1 uncultured Candidatus Saccharibacteria bacterium | reverse complement strand
GCTACTCATCACAAGACTTTCTTTTAAAAAACCATTGAGGTTAATTTGTATCTGTACTGTGGGGCAATATGACACGCGTTAATATATTTGTCAATGAAAAGTTGCGGGTTAACGCTTAGCCTCAAGAGCAATAAAAGCCTCGTCTAAGTTAATTTCGGAAAGAAGACCCTCTTTAAGAGGAATAATGATCTGAAAAGTTTTGAAGCTAAATGGCTCCACTTTACCAACAACTGTTTTAGAGGCAGCGGCCTTGATACCTATTTTATTAGAAAAGACCGCTAATACCGCTACTTGATCTAGAGGATAGTCGTTATCATTAATAACCCTACCAACCACCTCTATTTGATTACCCAAAGCCCTGGTTCGAAAATCAGTTAATTTAGCAGGTGGAGGAGATATTTTTTTCCAAACAGAAGCGTCATAATCGAGTGTAATAGTGGCTGATTTTATATTATTAGCCTCAACATCAATGCCCGCCTCTAAAACCAACCTATTTTGACCTGGATAGATAAACGCTCTTCGATCAGCGGAGTAGATTTCTTGATCTTCAAAGTTAAATACTTTGATGGTATAAGGAAGAATTTCAATTCCTAAAGTTTTATTAGGATTTAAAATGGTGGCTAGGATAGTGGTGGTTCGATTACCATTATCAAAAATATTAGCTGGTTGAACGATTAAATCCTTAACATTTTTCAAATCACAATCGATACAAATACCTCCACAATCTACACCAACCTCATCTTGGTTTTTAATATTATCAAAACAGGAAAGCTCTCTTTGGAAGAAAAGGAAATAAATTCCTAGGATGATAGCTAGGAGAATAATGAAGTATAGAAGACCGTAAAAGATCTGTTTAAAAATTCTTTTCATTACTTAGAGAATACTTCAATTTGTCCCTCGAGACAAACCAACTGCCTAAAAAAATAATGGTTATCATTGAAGCTGAGATCATGCAATAAAAACAGACTGCTTCAAGAGTGAAGAGTTGAAGATAGACTAGCCACAATGAAAATAGGAAGGCTGGAATACTAAGGTGGAAAATATTTTTAATCATTTTCTTCCTATTGTTAATCAGATAATCAACTGCTAAAGCAAATATTATGAAATAAAAAATAGCGCCTAATAAGGCGATGGGTAATCCTCCTAAAGTAGCGTAAACGCTACCAGTTACCTTGTCACAACCACCAACGATAGAGCAGCCTTGATTGTTAACAAAATGTTGTTGCGTTAGATAAACTGAGTCTAAAAAACCAATAAAACTCGCTCCAGCAATTAAACTTTTTACAATTTTCTGCATTGGTATCCTGGCAAATCCTACTTTCCCGGGCCGCAACCAAGTATCATCAGAGTTAAACAGTTTCATGACTCTGTTCGAAATGGGAAGAGATGTTACCTGAAAAACCTAATCACCAGGAAACCAATATAGAAAATCATTATGATCAACATTTAAATGACCGATTTAATGAGGTAATAGAAATCGTTTACGATAATTAGTACTCCTCGGCTAAAACCGTTACCAGTCTTACACCTAGAGCCTATCAACGTGGTAGTCTTCCACGAATCGTCGTCACCGAAGTGACAGATCACCTAATCTTGGGATGGGCTTCGTGCTTAGATGCTTTCAGCTCTTATCCCTGCCGAGCATAGCTACCCAGCGATTCAGCTGGTGCCAAAGCTGGTAGACCAGAGGCTCGTCCAACTCGGTCCTCTCGTACTAGAGTCAGCTTCCCTCAAGTGATCAACGCCTACAGCAGATAGAGACCAACCTGTCTCACGACGGTCTGAACCCAGCTCGCGTACCCTTTTAATTGGCGAACAGCCAAACCCTTGGCACCTTCTTCAGCACCAGGATAGGGTGAGCCGACATCGAGGTGCCGAACATTGTCGTCGATATGAACTCTCGGACAATACCAGCCTGTTATCCCCGGGGTAGCTTTTAGCCGATGTCTCTAGCCTTTCTAGAAAGAACTATCGGGTCACTAAGCTCTACTTTCGTACCGGCGCGACTTGTAAGTCTTGCCGTCAAGCTGGCTTATGCCTTTACACGTCCAGTCCGATTTCCATCCGGACTAAGCCAACCTTAATAGACTCCTCCGTTACCTTTTAGGAGGAACACGCCCCATGCAAACTGCCCACCAGACACTGTCCCCGACCGTTTTTTCCGATCAGGTTAGAATTTAAAATTTAAAAGATGAGTATTTCACTGACGACTCCACACTATCCGAAAATAATGCTTCAAAGTCTCCTCACTATGCTACGCATTTAACCCTTAAACCCAATATCAAGCTACAGTAAAGCTCCCGGGGTCTTTTCGTCCCGCTGCAGGTATCCCGCGTCTTTACGGGAATCGCATTTTCATCGAGCTCTTCGTTGAGACAGTTCTCCAGTCGTTACGCCATTCGTGCGCTCCGGAACTTACCCGGAAAGGAAATGCGCTACCTTAGAACGGTTATAGTTACCGCTGACATTGACGAGGGCTTCATCCAGTTAGCGTTTCAACCGAAGTCAAAATACCGCCAGATTTAACCTTCTCGCATCGGTCAGGCGTCACCCCCTATACCTCCTCATTAGAGTTTGCAGGGAGCTGTGTTTTTGATAAACAGTCGCCAGAGATACTTTCGCTGCGGCCCTCCGAAGAGGGCAGGCCTTATCCCGAAGTTACGGCCGCTTTTTTGCCGAGTTCCTTAACGAAGACTCACTCGTTCCCCTTAGGCTTCTCGCCTCATCTACCTGTGTTGGTTTTGGTACGGTCTTTGTATAGTTAACCTTAGAAGTTTTTCTTGGAGAAGTGCTCAGCTGACTTGCTAAGGCAAAAACCTTAACTCGCCTCTTTCCTTGGGCTTAATGTGAGCCGGATTTACCTAACTCACACCCTTAGTAAAGGACGTAAAACCACTAATACGCCCAGCCTACTACTCCCCGTCCCTCCATCGAACTATACAAAGGGGTCGGAATATTAACCGACTGTCCATCGACTGCGGCTTTCGCCATCGCCTTAGGACCGCCTAACCCGTGGATGATTGCCATTGCCACGGAAACCTTAGATTTTCGGGGTGCCGATTTCTCATCGACATTGTGATTACTCATGCCAACATTTTCTCTTCCCAACGCTCCACTGGTCTTCACAGATCCAGCTTCAACGCATTAGGAATGCTCTCCTACCGCTAATACAATTATTAAAATTATACTAACCCGCGTCTTCGGTGCTTTGCTTAGCCCCGGTAAATTTTCGGCGCTACTAACCATCGAGTAGTGGGTTGTTACACACTCTTTAAAGGATGGCTACCTCTAAGCCAACCTCCTACCTGTCAGAGGTCAATAACTACCTTTAACACTTAGCAAAGACTTAGGGACCTTAGACGGCGATCTGGGCTCTTTCCCTCGCGACTATGGAGCTTAGCCCCCACAGTCTAACTAGCCAGCCGAATGATATAGGTATTCGGAGTTTGATTGGTTTGCTGAGCTTGCGCCCGACACAAACCATCCAGTGCTCTACCCCCTATAAATTTTTGCTGACCGCTAGCCCTAAAGCTATTTCGGAGAGAACCAGCTATTACCAAGCTCGATTAGCTTTTCACTCCTTACCTCAGCTCCTCCGAGCGTTTTGCACGACGCAACGGTTCGGTCCTCCTCCCTCGATTAAAAGGGGTTCAACCTGGCCAAGGTAAGCTCGCTTGGCTTCGGGTCTTACCCATACTGCATACCAACCGAAGTTGGTGAGCGCCCTATTAAGACTCGGTTTCCCTACGCCTCCATCGCTATTACGATTTAGACAAGCAATACAGATAAACTCGTTGGCTCATTCTTCAATAGGCACACTATCACCCCGTCCCGAAGGACTTAGGGCTCTAGCTCCTTGTAAGCATATGGTTTCAGGTTCTATTTCACTGGCCTTACCGGCCTACTTTTCACCTTTCCCTCACGGTACTATTCACTATCGGTCACAAAATGTATTTAGCCTTACCAGCTAGTACTGGTAGATTCCCTCAAGGTTATCTGTCCTCGAGATACTCAAGAATAAAAACAGAAGTTGATAAGTTTTCGTTTACCGGACTATCACCGTCTTTGGTACAGATTTCCAACTGTTTCAACTAACAAATCAATTTGTAACTTCTTTCAGTAAGATGAATTAGGCCACTATTGGTTACCGAAGTAACCGACCTAGTTCATTTCACTGAATGTTCTTACCTTACAACCCCAATAATAAATTATTGGTTTGGGCTCTTCCCGTTTCGCTCGCCGCTACTCAGGGAATAAAATATTTTTCTCTTTTCCTCAGGGTACTGAGATGTTTCACTTCCCCTGGTATACTCTTCAGCTCTAGTCTGAAGTAATAGAGGTTTACTCTATTGGGTTCCCCCATTCGGAAATCCCCGGATCAAAGATTGTTAAGCATCTTCCCGAGGCTTATCGCAGCCACACCACGTCCTTCATCGTCATTTTGTGCCAAGGCATCCACCTTATGCTCTTAATACGATTCCTGTTAGATCACTAAATCGATCATTTAAATGTTGACCATTTAAATAGATCTTTAGTTAATTATTAAAATATCAAGGGCCAGGAATTTCAGGAAGAAAAAACCGCGTGGACCGCGGCGTCTGTGACAGCAATCAACTCTCTCTAATGAGAGTTAAAAGCGACCAAAGGCAAGCCGCATCTATGTCTTAGCTGGTTTATCATTTCTATCTTCTTTAAATGTATAGAAATTAGGAAGAGGTGTCAAGAGAAAGCTGGGGAAGAAAAAGCCCCCAATGTTGTTGGGGGCTAAACGCCAGATCAAGAAGCTTCCTGGGAAGTTTTTTTATCGGGAATCTTTGTCGCCCAGATATCCATCAGGGTCTTCTGTTCATAAACCTCGACGTCCAGGCAACTGGGAATATCATCGGAATTATATGACATTCCCAATGATTTGCGCAAAACCGCTGTCTCATGAGCGGTCAGGCTAGCTCCGGCAACCAATTCCTGAAACTTTTCCTCAGTCATAATCGCCTCCTTTTTGTTTAAGAAAGAACTGCGTGAATTAATAAAATTAAACATAATATTCTCATTATGTCAACTAAAATAGTATATACTATCTCCTAAATAAAAAGGGTGAGGAGAATAAAAAACCCCAGCCAAATGGCTGGGTGGTAGATGATCGTTTGGTACTTTTTCCCAACTTTTTTGATAGCTTTGTAGGATTAGAGAACGATGTTCTTCGGAAATACCTTTTTCTGCACTAATTTTCGCCTCATGAAGGTCCGCCTTCCATAAGTCTGCCCCAATAAGGCTAACCTCACGAAGATCTGTCTCCTCAAGGTTCGCCCCAATAAGGTTAGCTCCACGAAGAATTGCCTCACGAAGGTCCGCCCCAATAAGGTTAACCCCCTGAAGGCTCACCTCGGTGAGGTCCACCCGACGAAGGTCCGTTCCAACGAAGTCCGCCTCCCATAAGTCTGCCCCAATAAGGTTAGCCCCACGAAGATCCACCAAACGAAGGAATGCCCCACGAAGGTCGATTTTTCCCTCAGGCCTCACTCTATTGAACTCTTCAATCTTCCCGTTACTGAGAAGAGCAATGAGCTCTTCTTTTGTAGGGGTCGCTGCAGCTTCTTCACTGCTCATTACAAGACTTTCTTTTAAAAAACCATTGAGGTTGATTTGTATCTGTACTGTGGGGCAATATGACACGCCTTAATATGTTTGTCAATGAAAAATCCCCGCTATAACGGGGAGATTTCTTTGGTTGTTGTGTTACAGCTAGCTGCGACTTTCCCACTCAGACCTCATATCCTTGAGGATTCGAGCAGCCTCACTTTTTCCACCTAGTCCGAAGGCTAAGCCTCCAGCTAAGGCGAACATTATAACAATACCAGTGACAACGGTATTGATTATGTCAGTCGCAACGCCTAACTGCGATACAGCAGCCAGTAAACCGAAAATCATGATTGACCACCAGGTCAAGCTTCCTAAAAATTTAGCTGCGTGTAATCGAGTTGATAAGACAGAAGCAGCGACTAGTTTTTTCAAGAATCCAGCGATGACAACTGTTGCCAAGGCAATCAAGAAAGCAACTATCACTTGTGGGATGTATAGTAATACCGTACCCAAGAAGACTGATAGAGCGGTAAAGCCAAGAACGTCAGCAGCAGCAAGCACAAAGACGATAATCATGAACCAATAGACTACCTTCCCTAGAAAGTTGCCAGTATTGAGCTCAAGATTAGCTCGGTGCAAATAAGTTTCTACTCCTAACTTTCTCAACAAACTATCGATCTTTAGATAACGAACTAATCCTTCCATTATCTTATCAAGACCAGCAGCTACAATCAGACCTATTATTAAAATGATAATAGCTCCAATTAAATCCGGCAGAATGCCAAGTGCTTGCAGCCACAAATTTTGAAGTGACTGATTCACTACATCTAACCATTGTTGAGCGGTCATAGGCGTTTAACAAAAAATTTTGTTTTTCGACTGTTTACAATATAAATATTAACACACGTTATTTAGTAACTTATGTGGATAACAATCCGAAACGAACTGTTAGCTATTTTATGGAGAGATTACTTCTCCATCACCATTCTGTTCAACAGGAATTTCAAGAGGATCTTCAACAATACCACTCAATGCTTTTTTGCCAGTCTTGAGGTTGAGAATGATTTTTTTAATCTCCTCATTGTTAGGATTGGTCTTCTGAATCGCCTCAAATTGCTCTAGGGCCTTCTGAGGGTCTTTTTGACGATCGTATATCAAACCAAGGAAGTAACGGGCGTTAGAATAGCTAGGAGAGAGCTTAATGACCGCTTCAAAATCCTTACGAGCTGAGGTAAAGCGACCGGACTCATAATGAAGGAGGGCTAATTGGAAAAGGACCCCTACATTATCAGAAGCTATCTGCTTAATTCTTTCGGCTTTATTGATAGCTGTTTTGATTTTTCCTTGCTGATCATAGATTTGAACTAGTAAGAAGTGAGCTGGTGCATAGTCGTTTTTGAGCTTAATAGCTTTCTCTAAGCTATTAATGGCCTTACCATAATTCTTATTAACTACACCCCTACCCTTTCCTTCAGATCGAAGACGTCTGGCAAACAAGTGATTGGCTCTACCTATATTGAAGTGAATGACTGGATTAGATGGCTCTAACTTAGCAGCCTTGTTATATGCTTCAAGAGCATGAATTTCTGAACCCGGTACCAAAGGAATGATATTTTCATAGACACTACCTAAATTAATCCAGTTATCACCATTAAGTCGATTGACCTCGGTAGCTCTCTTAGCAGATGCAATAGCGGAACTGATGTCGGTAGAAAATCTCTTTTGCAACTCTGCTGGTGATAATTTTTGTTTGAGCAAGTTGTTTATTTTAATAAGGTAGGCGGTGGAGATTGTACGCAAATAGACCTCATTGCGAGAATCAAGGTCACTAGCTATCTGAATCAAAGGCAAGCCCTTATCAACTCCTAACTTCTCAACCTGATCTCTTCCTGTTTTGAAATAAGCGGCGGCTACATAATGCTGACCAAGAAGATATAGGACGCTAGCAACAAAAACTACCGCAATCATTAAGCCAAGTGACAACAAAAGAGTCTTTTGAGGTGCCTCAACCAAAGAAAAGGTTTCGTAGTCCTTATTTCTAGCGGTAATGATGCTTAATAAGGCGGCTAAGACAAAGATAAGGAAGAAGATAGAATAGTTCTGGTGATATAAGAAGGCAGATAATACGAGATAAAGGAAGGCGATAAGAACAGCCCAGAAAATAGCCTCCTGTTTTTTATCAAGACCCTTCATCATCTTAAAGCCTTGAAGAATTAGCATTAAAAGGAAGGCGGCAAAGAGAATCATGCCTAATGCTCCCCAATTAACCATAAAGGTTAGAAAGACGTTGGCTCCTTGAGTAAAGCGGGTGCCCCAGAAAGGGGTGGTGTTTAAAATGGGATCTCGATAAAGAGCGTACTGATAAGGATAGGTGGATGGACCAACTCCTAAAATAGCATTTTTAGTATCCTCTCTCATTACCTGCTGCCCAATATCCCAGCTGGCCTCTAAGCTAGGCATAGCTTCAGGAAGAAGATTGAAGGTTGGCAAAGGAAGATTGAATAAATTTAATTTAGATAGTACTAGAACGGCAGAGATGGCGATAATAATTAAAAGAATGTGCTTATCGTTCTTAATTTTCTTGCGAAGCCTAAGAATAGATAAAATGATGCCAACTAAGATGAAGCCGGCAAAAACCGCCCAGTATCCGATAAGGAAGGTGGTAATGAAGAGGGTCGCGGCAAAGAAAGACAGCACAACACCCGCCTTCTTACTAAACTGATCCTTATCTAGATACAATAAGGTCAATAAAATAACAAAAATCGCTCCCAAATAAATACTTAAAGAATTGGTGGTGCCAATTGAATTGAAAACAACGCTATGAGTAAAGTCCCATGGCAATAACCAGACGCCAAAAAACTGAAAGAGACTGTAAACTAATATTATTAAAGAAGAGACGAATAATAAGCTTAATAGATAGCGCCCATCTCCTTCTCTGCGAAATAAAGTAGTGAGTAGGAAGAAGAAAGCTCCAAAAACCAATACATTAACAAAAACATCCACCTCTCCGCCATTAGCACCAAAAAAACCTACATTGCTTGCTCCAGAAAAAATAGCACTAATAATGGAAAAAGCTACTAATGATAGAACAACGAGGTTCATTGTGTTCTTTCTATAAACCAATCTTCCTTTGGCAACTCCTCCTATGAGCCAGGATATAAGAGCTAGCAGCACCAAACTTCCTAATAACACCTGCTTATCAAGAGAAACGGGGAGATGAGTCAGAGGAAGAAAAAATAAAGGAGTTAAAAAGAAGGCTGCGCCAACTAACCATCGAGCTATTCTTTCCCAAATATTAAATTCGGACAAGGTCTTGGTAGACATGTATTAATATATTATAAATTGTTCTTAACTCGTCATCAAGCAAGATTGATATTGCTTTTCAAAATTAATCTTCTAATATAGAAAAAATTATTTAAAGCAGGCCGCTCTTACTCTAGATCGAGCAGTTTTTTGACTCCACTGACTTTCACAAAATGGATATTGAACAACGAGCGTACACTTGTTATTGCTATAATCTGGGATTATATCCCAACCATACAAATGAATTGTACCTCCAGTTCCAGGAGTACCCGTACAATTTAATAGGTTTGGATGAGAAGAGGGGCAAGTTGCTACTAACGTCAACCCTGGAGAGTTATTGGTACGAGACTTATGCCTAATCTTACACACAGACTTTTCTACCAAAATTATATTTTTCAAACCAGCTTCTTCACCATTAACTAGATATCTGCCGGATGTATTAATATCTCCATCAACATCTAATTTGTAATCAGGAGTCTTTGTTCCAATACCTACGCGCCTCGAAGCTTTTCTTAAAACAGTATCTTGATCATCGTTCTCTTCCCAAAAACCTACACACTGATTAACAGCGGCCGGTAAGGCTGCTATTACCTCTGATTTTGATACAAGCGCTCCCGTTCCTCGAAAACCTACAACTTCATAAAGAATCTTGGCGTCAATACAATCTACTAAACCATCGCCATTAAGATCCGCTCTAAGAAACTCTTCTCCTGTGAGCAAAATACCATTTATATGATTAATGATTCGTAAGATATCAAGTTGGTTAAAATATCCGCTACCATCTACATCACCATTACCAAATCTACCTCCTATAGCTATATCTTCACCATCAACTAGATATCTGCCAGATGTATTAATATCTCCATCAACATCCAGCTTAAACTGTGGAGTCTTTGTTCCGATACCAACTTTTCCTGTATTATCTATCGTCAAAGCTGTTTGATCGTGAACATCAAGATTCATCCTTACAGTATCAGCGTCAATTTTTTCTGTATAAATAGCGGAATTAATAGTTACCCTTGGTGATGCTTGGCTAGTTCTCTGTTGAAAAACTATACCAGCCTTTCTATTGATTCTAGCTGAACTGTTATTAAGTATCTTTAAATGTAATTTATCAATATTATCAATACTTCCTCCTGAAATCTGATGAGATATAATTAATGGATTAACATTACCCCACTTGCCAATAGAAACGTTTCCATTATCACCAATAGACATCTTTATATTGTCTTCATCGCCCGAACGAAGAACATGAGCTTCTTCCTCCCTTGTCCAAACGCCTCCTCCTAACTCTTCACCATCAGCTATAAATTTAGTTGCTGTAACTGCGCCCTCTACATCGAGCTTGGTCTCTGGATTAGTTTTACCGATACCAACATTACCATCCTTGTTAATAAACAACCTACTTTCTCCATCTCCATCCTTGAAAGAGTAATTCCATGCTTCAAATTGTGCTCTTATGGGACTATTGTTCTCATCGTCAAACCTTAATTGAACTGCGTTAGCCC
>CAYSNH010000003.1:0-35229 GCA_964432405.1 uncultured Candidatus Saccharibacteria bacterium | reverse complement strand
GCTCTTATGGGACTATTGTTCTCATCGTCAAACCTTAATTGAACTGCGTTAGCCCGATCACCATCCTCAACAATTAATGTAGCGTCTGCTGCCTGCTTAACCTCAAATGACCCTCGCGGACTACTAGTACCAATACCAACAGCCCCCTCTTCTCGATAAATATTATCACCATCAACAGTCCAAACACTCCCTCCTAACTCTTCACCGTTAGCGTTTTTAAATTTAGTTGCTGTAATTGTACCCTCTACATCAAGCTCAGTGGTTGGATCGGTTTTGCCGATACCGACATTGCCCTCCGTATCAACAAAAACACTATTACTTGGCTGATTATTAGATCCCAATATTCTTAGCTGAGCTAAAAAGTTTTGAAAAACGCTACTAGCCAATAAAGGACTGCTAGAAGAAAATAATAATAGAGTAACTAAAATAAGAACTGTTAAAGAAACTGCGCTAAATGATTTTGGTGATTGATCTTTCATATTATCTTCTTATTAATAATAACATTGTTAATTTCTAAAATTGAAAAGCGTTGACTCTAATTTTTACCGTTCCATAAGGAGCGCCTCCATATTCAGAGATACCAATATCTTTCTTTACAAGACTAATGGTAATTTTTCCATCAGATCCAACTACCGATTTTACTTCTGGAACAATAGTATTATTGAAGAAAGAGGTTCTAATATCAGCAGCCACAATATTAGGAGAGACGATTATATTGCTATTACTATCAAAAATTCCAGAGGACTTGAGGACTCCAAAACTACTACAACGATTACAACCAAAGGAGGCTGCTCCCCCGGTCAAATCAACGGTAATTGTTTCTGAATTATCGTTATAAACTTCGAAAGTAAACTCGAATGAAGCAACTTTAATAGCGCTGCTCGTGTCTAACTCCTGACCATTGACCAGATACTTGCCGGTGATGTCGATATCACCATCTACAGTTAACTTACCATCCTCAAATTTATACAACACAGTATTATCAGATTTGAGAATCTGGAATATTCCTGCGCCTGTTAGTTGGAGATCGAAATTATTAGCCCCTAACTTAACCACTGTGCTCGCATCAAGAGTCAGGATGTCTTTGAGATGAGTGAAGTCGATGGAGTCTTCGGAGATTGTAAGTTTGCCATCAGCAGCAATTGCTAATGGAGCTTCAACTGTGAGATTGGTGTCGTCAGAGATATCGAGCTTGCCTAAGGTGATTTTCTGGCCTTCTATAGATAGGTAGTCGTGATCATCTGTGCCCAAGGTCACTTCATCATGACCTCCAGACATCTCTTCCCAGGTAGCTAGACCAGTTTCACTAGAAGTTAAGACCTTGTTAGCTCCTGGAGCACCTCCTTTGATTGTGATTTGCCCAGTAACTTCTAGATCTTTGCCTAACTTAACGTCTCCGCTAGAAAGAAATTCACTTTTAACAGAATTGCTTCCTTCGATAGTTAGCTTTTTATTTGAAAGATTGATGATTGTATCAGCATCAAGAGCTAAGGTGTCTTTGAGATGAGTGAAGTCGATGGAGTCTTCGGAGATTGTAAGTTTGCCATCAGCAGCAATTGCTAATGGAGCTTCAACTGTGAGATTGGTGTCGTCAGAGATATCGAGCTTGCCTAAGGTGATTTTCTGGCCTTCTATAGATAGGTAGTCGTGATCATCTGTGCCCAAGGTCACTTCATCATGACCTCCAGACATCTCTTCCCAGGTAGCTAGACCAGTTTCACTAGAAGTTAAGACCTTGTTAGCTCCTGGAGCACCTCCTTTGATTGTGATTTGCCCAGTAACTTCTAGATCTTTGCCTAACTTAACGTCTCCGCTAGAAAGAAATTCACTTTTAACAGAATTGCTTCCTTCGATAGTTAGCTTTTTATTTGAAAGATTGATGATTGTATCAGCATCAAGAGCTAAGGTGTCTTTGAGATGAGTGAAGTCGATGGAATTGTCTTCTATACTGACAGTTAATTTGTCAGCATCCTCAGCTTTAGTGTCTATTCCTATACCCCCTACGATAGTCAATTTATTGCCATCTGTGATTTCTTGATCATCTCCTGAATCACCAGCTAAATCGAAGGAGGTGAAGCCTCCAGCAGCCTCGCCACAAAGCACTTTCCCATCACCATCTGTTTCAAGAACGCTACAATCCTTAAGCTCATTAAGAGTAATGTCATTACCATCCAAAGTGACAGGAGTTTTTCCTTCTTCAGCTGTATTTTTAAAACTTAATTTGGTGTTATAACGAACTTCTGAAGGATTAGTATCAAATTCAAGGAAGTCAGAACCAAAATTAACTGTTGAGTCGCCAATTTGAAGACTGTCAACAATTAATTTTCCATCAGTTTTTAATGTTTTAGCAGCCGAACGATAGAAATTGGTGTCGGAGCCAAAAGCAATACCTCCTGAAACAGCAGTGCTGGTAGCTAGGGATAGTTGAGATATAGGAGAGGTAGTACCAACTCCAACATAACCGCTTCCTCGATAAATATTATCGCCATCAATAACCCAGTCATCGTCACCTCCACTACTGAAAGCCTCCCCATTAACCAAAAACTCGCCAGAAACATTAATATCGCCTAAAACATCTAAGGCATAAGATGGATCAAAAACTCCTAAACCAACTTTTCCTTTAGCATAACTGATTCCTTTAGCAGTATTAATCCATTGAGTTACCCCTCTACCATTTACTCCTTTAAGACTGCGAACCATACTAGCATTTGCTTGGTGAGACTGAACATTAGCGTATACCCAAAAAGTTTTACTCTCATCACCACTAATTGCTATTGGACTTTTAAATACAAACTTTCCTGAGCCACCAGATGCAGCAATCTCGTTAGCTGACAATATTAAATCAGCTCCGTCATACCTGACAACAATAGAGTTTGGTTCAAGGGTTAGATTACTAAGAGTGAGGTTGAACTCAGCTCCACCAACCTCTACATCATTACTAGTGTTCGCGGTAGCTTTAATTTTAAATAATTCTATCTCTCCTGCTGAGATAGCACTTGATGCTGGAGGTTCTTGAACGGCTGTTAATCCATCAACGACATCTAAGAGCTCTCCATTTAATAGATAGTTTTTATGATCATCTCCATCATCTCTAATATTAATATCCCCTACAACATCTAGAGTGTAAGTAGCAGGTGTGCTTGTACCAATACTAATCTTGTCAGTTGTCATTTCAGGAAAGATGTATTCCTGTGATGGTGTTTCATCATTTCTTGACCAAAAACTACTACCTTCTCCCACACCACCACCAGCCTCCTTCCACTCAGCCTTACCGTCCTCATCAATAGCAGTTAAAACATAGCCTGACTTCATGACTTCTGGATCAGTTGGCTTAATAGTTATATGTCCGCCGCTATCAATTCTAAATCTTTCCGTTACAGACTCACCTGCAGCAGGGTTTCCAGTAGAGAAAATTAATGAGCCAGGAGATTCACTCTCACCAAAGTTAGCTTCAGCCACGCTTGATATTTTAGCCACAATTGTTTTCTCCCCCAACTTATCAGCCTCTTCAACAATGTCTTTGTCATCCCCCCTAAAAGCTAAGGCACCGATAACATCATCCTTACTTATGCTTGTAGTACGAGCAAGGTCACCTCTGGTAAGGTTTATCTGAGGCTCTTTATCTTTTTCAGCAACTTCTAAACGAACTGTGGGGACCCATTCACCAATACCAATATTACCCTGACTATTAACATATAAAGCTAATTGCATAGCTTTAGAATTTGTATTAGATTCATCTTGCCTAACCCAGAAGGACAAAGATCCCGGGACTATTCTTTTGCCATCGCTAATATCAACCTCTCCATCTAATTGAGAAGTTATCATTGCTATGTCCACAAATTCAGTAGCCTCACCTTCAGGCCGGTCATTAGCCTGAAACAAGAGGCGCCCAGCAATCTCTGGAAATCGGGTAGGGTTGCCACTGTCATCATACTCCGTCTTACCAGTCACGCCTTTAGGATTATCTTTGGTGCCAAGAGATTTTCTAAGAATATAACCGGGGGTAGTCCACCACTGATCGTTGTAAGAAGTAAAGGTCGGTGCAAGCCCTCCATTAGAAACAGCTTCAATTGCGGTAGTTGGATTATCTGTACCAAAACCAATCTTTCCACCCATACCAGGGTTAGGATCGGTAATAACTGAGAAAATAGCTTTTTTATTTTTATTATTAACAATTACTTTTTCACTTGTGCCTCCAGAGTTAACAATTAAACCGCCACTGATATCTAGATTAGCGGTTGATCCATTATCTATAATTTTTATTAATGAGTTCTGGCCATTCTTATCATCAGCATTTGCAGCGTCATAGAATGTAAATTCTGAATTATTGCCTTTACCAAAAATTATTCCTGGAGAACTGTCACCAAATGAGATAGTGTCTTCATCAGAGTTTATTTTTATAGTAGCGGTTCCAAACTGAGCATCTCCTCTTACTAATAGAAGATCCTCGCCCTTATTATTCGGATTAAACCCAAAGCTAGATCGGTTACTTGTGGTAAATGCATTAGTATATGCTCTTCTGAAAGGATTATTTTTAGTACCAAGGTCGGTAGCCTTATTACCAGGTGTAATGGCAGCAATATTTGAAGGAGTCTCTTGATATCTACGTTGCCCCCTATTCAGCTGTTGTTCTGCTAAAAGCTGCTCATTATCCACCTGATCGCTAGTAACACCTTCGGAGTCTAGTGTTGGCGGTAAAGAAACTGTCTTTTGGAGATCTTTCTTGGATGAACAAGTGGATAGTTCGGGATAGGATTCTGGCGATCCTTGAAGGTGATAATAATAATCGAGAGGCTCTTCAGAGCTATCACCATCTATTGGATAATTTCTCACTTCTTTTAGACAATAATAGGATTTTTCTGTGACACTCTTATTAACAGCCAAGGCAAAACTCCACATACAATCATCGCCCTGATTACAAGCTCCTTTTGTATTGGTGAAGAATTTATCGCCTTCATCACCTGTGTCTATGTATTCTTGTGATACTCGTCTATGTGAATTAGAGATTGGATGTTCGGGATCAACTCTTTCACCACCCTCCCAAGCCTCAGCTAGTGGAATGCCATCAGGTTCATGCGAATTATCCCAATAATTAATTTCTTGAACAGGATTGGACGCTAGACCAACATCCTTCCAACGAAAATCATCCACCTTGTCACATCTCTCGTCTTTTGTTTTTTTCTTAGCATATTTAAGCTTGTATCTTTCAACTTTTTTAGTCCAAAGGTTCATGCCATTTTGGTCTAATTTCCCTGCTTCGATATGGTTTAAGATCCTAAGCTGAACAGGAATGCCTGGATAAGCACAGCTAAAAGGCTCGTTGGTCTTTCCATAGCTACCACCCACTTCATCCTTATTATTATCTCTGTCTGAATTATCATACCAGCGGTAAGCGGAGGTATACACCTCTAATTGAGTGCCAGTATTACCACAACCTTCACACGGGGGACCAGGATCAACGCCACTTCCGCCGCCATCGAGGACTGTAAAACCAGTGTGTGGAGTATTACAAACAGTGTCCATTGATGTTAATTCCCCTATTATTGTCTCATCAATAGTGACGTTATAAGTACCATCCGCAACATTAACGAATGGACAAGTAACTGTAGCTCCATCAAATGAAGCCACAGGACTACCTCCTCCGCTACCTGCCCAACACTGGTATGTAACTGAAGATCCAGGAGTTGCGTCAGTTAGTGTAACAAATGGAGCTGGCGTGAAAGGGTCTATATCATGCCCATCAAAAGTCATTACAAAATTAAAATTAGTAGAGGTAACCGTATCACCACCAGCAGGATTAATTCCATCGGTAACAAGAGGAATGCAACCCGGTGAAGAATGGCCAGCTAAAAATCTATCATTGATCAAAGAAAAAATACTTGGTCTATCAGAAAAATTGGTATACAAAACTAATAAAAATAATACTGCAAAAACAGCGAGAACAATATTTTTAAATCTCTGCTTATTCAACATAAAATTGTCTTCTTGGAAGACTTATTTTCACTGCTTTAATTATACCATCTAAGTGCCTTCTATTAATGTGGAAAACAAAAACAGATTCTGGAGAGAATCTGTTTTGTAAAAAAGGCTATTTTATGTAGAATTTTTTCTTGATTTTTTGCTCCAAGCCACTCTCAAATTCATTTTTTCTTTCTTTAGCTTTTTCTGTCATTGCTTGCAGTTTTTTTTCAGACAATTTATTCAGCTCTTTGATTCTTTTAGTAAGGGCCTTATCATTATTTTTCTTAGGATCTTCAAGTACATCTTCTAAAAGAATGGCTAATATCTGACCAATCTTAGGTCCTGGCTCTAACTTACCTAATTTCATCACATCACTACCATCAATCTTTAACATTCGGGAGTCGATGGGGTCTTTTTTAACTTTTTCAATCATAAAGAGAAGGTGGCGGATCTTATAAGGCACCGCCTTAGGAACACCTGAGCCAATCCGATCCGCCTCTCTAACCTTTATTAAATCAGGAATGTTTTCTGGCCCCACTCGTCGCAAGAAACGACGCACCCCAGCCTCAGTTACCTCGCCAACGTTGTAGTAGAAGAGGTGAGAGCGAACTAGATGAGTAACCTTTTCAACAACTTTTTTGGAATAATGTAGTTTATCAAGCATCTTAAGGGTCATTTTAGCCCCAACTACCTCGTGATTATAGAAAGTGCTGTCTGGACCCTCACCTCTCTTAGTCTTAGGCTTCCCTACATCATGCAATAAAGAAGCTAAGCGAACTATAAGAGAATAGTTCTTGCCAGCCGAATATTCTAAAGCTTTAACATTATGTTCAAAGACGGTGTAAATATGATGCTTATTCTGACCAACGCCAATACCCTGCTCTAACTCAGGCATAATATGCTTCAGCAAACCGGTCTCAGCCAACAACCTAATACCATCAGCCGCCTTAGCAGCCATAATCATTTTGGAAAACTCATCTCTAATCCTCTCATTAGCGATCATTTCTAGTGATCCTGATTGTTTTTTAAGAGCGGTAGCGGTTTTTTTCTCTATTTCAAAATCTAATTCAGCAGCTAAACGAACAGCTCTCATTAAGCGAAGAGCATCTTCATCAAATCTCTCGGTCGCCTTACCAACAGTTTTAATTATCTTAGCCTTTATATCTTTCTGACCACCAAAAGGATCAACAAACTCGCCTGATAGATTAAGTGCGATGGCGTTGATGGTAAAATCACGCCTAGCGAGATCATCTTCAATCTTGTCAGAAAATTTAACCTCGTCGGGATGACGTTTATCGGTATACCGACCCTCTTTTCTATAAGTGGTAATCTCAATGACTTTTAGCTTAGGATCTTCAGCCTCGGTTTTAACTGCTACCGTACCAAATTCATTTTCATAAATACTGTTAGGAAAGATTTTTTGAATCTGATCTGGTCGAGCGTTGGTGGTAATATCCCAATCTTTGGGCTCTATTCCTATTAACAAGTCACGAACACAGCCACCAACTAGATAGGTCTCAAAATGATTAGCTACCAGCAATCCTGCTACTTTTTGAACCTCATCTGGAAAGGTATATTTCATATGCTTAATAATTGCATTTTTAACTCTAAAAAGCTATATTTTAGGCATTGCGCCTGTGGTGAAATGGATATCACAGCTGACTTCGGATCAGCCGTTGGGGGTTCGAATCCCTCCAGGCGCACAAGAAGTGATATGGCTCTAATTTATTGACTATAAAGTAAAAATGTGCTTTAATATGAGCATGTTTTATTGTTGATGTAAACAATAAACAAAAGGTTCTTTAAAACAGTAAAGGGAAGAAATGACAAGTCCTCTTAGCATGTCGGCTGAAGAGTTGATATCTGATCTTCAGAAGAAGGTTGAAAGGCTTCAGGAAGAAAACGAAAGGCTGAAAAGTCAGCTGGAGCCAAAGAACTTTACGTTGCCGGAGATCTTTGCCGGCAACCTGGTTTTCGAAAGGCTGGGTGATCCTGCTGACTATCCTTTTTTTGAAGTTGAAAAACTTCAGCATCGCGACTTTGCAATCATTATTGTGAAGGGGAATGTTGGCATCATCTACTTCTTACGAGTCGACCCTTTTGTTGAAGATAAAGCTCTTCAATTACCTGAAGAAAACATGAGTACCGTGGTCGTCATGAGCGCATTGCTAACTAAGCCTGGTCAGGCGGAGAAAGCTGTTGCATGTCTTTACTCAATGATCGATAGTCACTTTCAAATAAGGGAAAGTGAACTTGAACTTGACTTGGCTTCACAACGGATCTACGTCTTTACTTAACTCCAAGGAGTGGTCTCTCGAGACCACTCTTTTTTTTGTTGTAAATTATTTTTTTGTGGTATAATATTGCAGATCAAGCCTCGTTAGCTCAACGGCAGAGCAGCTCCCTCTTAAGGAGACGGTTGTAGGTTCGAATCCTACACGAGGCACAGCGCATTATTAATTAATAGTTTATTTTATTGAAGCCCTCGGAATGGTTCGCCTAAAAAATGAATTAGCAAAAATTAAAGGGATCGATAAGCGTTTTTTAACACGCCTGCAGAAACTTAAAATAATCTCTGTCAAAGATCTCCTCTGGCACTTTCCTTCTCGTTACGACGACTTCTCTCAGATAGCTAATATTTGTGATCTAGAACCCGACCAAATAGCAACGGTCCAAGGACAGATAAAAAATATTAGCTCTCGAAGAACTTGGAGAAGAAAGATGATTATTGTTGAAGCTATTATCGCTGACGACACTGGCTCCATTAAAGCTATCTGGTTTAATCAACCCTACCTATCTAAAGTCCTGGCACCTGGAAGGGTGGTAAATTTTGCTGGTAAAATATCTTCTTCTCAGAATGATATTTATTTCTCAAATCCAATTTACGAGTTTTCAGGTGCTCGTGATAAAGAAGAAAGTCATACCGCTGGTCTCATTCCTGTCTACCCCGAAACCAAAGGTCTAACCTCTAGGGGTTTAAGATATTTAATTAAAATTATTCTTAAAAACCTCACGCCTATTGATGAATTTATTCCCCAAGCAGCACTCAAAGAAAATGATTTGCCAGAAATTAACAAGGCTCTTAGCATAGTTCATTTTCCCGAATCTTTAGAAGAGGCTAGTAGATGTAAAAAGCGCTTTGCTTTTGAAGACCTCTTCCTATTACAACTAAACAACCTACGAGTCCGCTCTCAACTTGCTAAAGAAAAAGCGGCGGCTATAGATTTTTCTAAAATAGATTTAGGTGAAGCGATCACCTCCATACCTTTTGAACTTACCAGCCCTCAACAAAAAAGTTTGACGGAGATTTTAGATGACTTGCGCAAAGGCCAACCAATGAATCGCCTTCTCCAAGGAGACGTTGGATCGGGTAAGACTGTGGTTGTGGCTATCGCCGCTCTCTTGGCCGCCAAACAGGGATACCAGGTAGTCTTCATGGCACCAACTGAGGTGTTAGCAAAACAACATTATAAAACAATCACCAACCTCTTTGCTTCTTTAGTTAGTGACTGGGAATTAAATGTTGGAATTTTAACTGGTAATGAAGCGAGTTGTTTTTTTGGTGAGGGCTTAGAAACAAAAAAGAAGAAAGCTGAACTTGTTAAAGAAATTGGCAAGGGAGATATTAAGATTATTATCGGCACCCACGCTGTTATTCAAAAAGATGTTCAGTTTAAAAATCTGGCCCTGGCAATTATTGATGAACAACATCGTTTTGGAGTTAAGCAGCGAGCTAAATTTGCAGCTGACAAAAAAGATCTCTTTCCTCACTTCCTTTCTATGAGCGCTACTCCTATTCCTCGAACCTTGTCGTTAACTATTTTTGGAGATTTGGATTTATCAATTATCAACGAACTGCCTAAAGGCCGTCAATCGATAACTACCAAAATAGTGGCTCCTTCTAATAGGAAGAAGTCTTATGAATTTATCCGGGAACAAGTCAAAGAGGGTCGCCAAGCTTTTGTGATCTGCCCTCGAATAGAGGCTAGTGAAAAAGAAGGTGGTACCGCACAACAAATGATGTGGAATGATGTAAAGGCAGTTAAAGATGAGTTTGAAAATTTAACTAAAAATATTTTTCCTGATTTAGTAGTGGGAATGCTTCATGGAAAAATGAAAGGAGCAGAGAAAAACGAGATCATGAGCGAGTTCTCTAAAAACAAAATTAATATTTTGGTATCGACTTCGGTAATTGAAATTGGTGTCGATATTCCTAACGCCACTATTATGATGATCGAAGGAGCTGAAAGATTTGGCCTTGCTCAACTTTATCAATTCAGAGGCCGTGTTGGTCGAGGTGAGCATAAATCATTCTGCTTTCTATTCACCAGCTCTTCATCAAGCAATGCTAAGCAAAGATTAAAATCTTTGGTAGAGGCTAAGAATGGTTTTGAATTAGCGGAAAAAGATTTGGAGATTAGAGGACCAGGAGAATTCTTGGGTCACAGTCAAACTGGTCTACCTGACTTAGCGATGAATGCTCTTAATAATATGGAGCTAACAAAAGCTGCTCGTGAAACTGCAGAAATGATTATTAAAAAAGATCCGGAATTAGAAAAAGATCTCACGCTTAAAGAAAAGCTTGAACAGTTCCAAAACCAGATCCATTTGGAATAAAGATTATTTAGGTAGTAGATAATAATCTAGTGAGTAGAAACCACCGAGTGGAGAGGTCATCAAAAAGAGAGCGACTGCTAGAAGAATTAAATCTAATTCAAAACCACCAGCCATCCCTTGACCTCTAACCATCTTCCAACTCAAAGCTACAAACATGATAGCCGCTATCACCAACGCTCCCCATTGAGAGTACCAACCAAGAGCAACCGAGAGACCACCGAGCGACTCACCTATCGCTACCACCGTTCCCCAAAACGCTCCGGGATAAAAACCCATAGCCGAAAAACTCTCACCAGTTTTTTGCAAACTCTTGAGCTTAGGCAAACCATGAACCAAAAAAATTAATCCAAGGGATAGGCGTAAAATTAATATAGCCACATCTTGATATCCGTATAAGAATTCCATAATTTGAAAAAATATTCTTTACGACCTTTACAACTATTATGATAAGTGGTTATTATATGAAAAGCCATTTGGCCCCATCGTCTAGTGGTTAGGACACCAGGTTTTCATCCTGGAAACAGGGGTTCGATTCCCCTTGGGGCTGCAAATATAAATAGCGACTAACGTCGCTATTTTTGTTTCATAAAAAAAGCCCCGCTGGAGTATAGCGCGGGGCTAGTTTGTAAGGAGGTGTAAGATTTATTTTTGAAGGGATTATGCTGGGTCTTTGGTTGAGTGACGAGTCTCATTGAAATTAATCTACTCGTCTTTTGGTTACCAAAACGCAACGACCTTTTGTCTGGTGATCAGAAATCAACACTATCAGTTAACCCTCTTCCGGAATTTAGAGGTGTTCGACCTTAATTTGGGACAGTGAAACTTGATAACAACTACAAACAAATCTTCTCCTTAAAAATAAAGTAGTGTATCAAGGTGCTGATTTAATTAGAGAACATATATTATGTAGTGTCAACGAGTTTATCCACAGCAAGTCAAAATATTGAAAAATGCTTTCTAAAAAGATAGAATGAAGCTGTTTTTGAGTACCTTAAAAAAGGAGTTTAACATGTTACTTTCAACAAATGAGATTCTGAGCGCTTTGAAAGAAGGAACAATTGTCATTGACCCTTTTGCCAAAGAAAATCTTGGGAACTCCAGTTACGATGTATCTCTCGGCAGTTATTATTTCCGAGAAATCTCGCCTCTAATCTCTCAACGACGTGAAGGACTTCATCCTATACACAACATGTATGATCCAGAAAGCGTTGGAAGGGTTTGGGGGGAGGAAAGTCGGACAGCTAAACCCTTAGCCGACAGTTCCATTGAACTGAAAAACATTTCGCCAACTGATTTAGTCATCTGGCTTGATCCAGGTGAATCGATTCTGGCTCATACCCAGGAATTCGTCGGCGGTCTGAAAAATGTGAACACAGAAATGAAAGCTCGCTCATCGATGGGGCGAAATTTCCTGACTGTTTGTCGCTGTGCTGGATGGGGTGATGTTGGATACATCAATCGTTGGACAATGGAGGTCACTAACAACTCGCGCTTTCATCGTATTCCTTTGGTGGTAGGAAGACGAATAGCTCAAATCACCTTTTCAAAAGTTACCGAGGTCAAAAGGGATGACAGCTACGAAAGCAAGGACGATAGCAAATATCAAGCTGGATCCACTCTCGAACAAGTTCGTTCGAATTGGAAACCAGAAGACATGTTGCCTCGCATGTGGGAAGATCGAGAAATCGATTAACTTTAACCAAAGAGTCAGAAATGGCTCTTTTTTATTTTGACGACGCGCTTCTCTTGTGGCATAACTTAAGGCAATGAAAACTCTAGCCATAGAAACTAGTTGTGACGAAACCGCTTTAGCTTTGGTTGATGCTAAAGGCCAAGGAGAAAATTCAGAATTTAAAATCTTGGCTGAAGCGATAGCTTCTCAAATAAAAATTCACCGACCTTTTGGTGGAGTTGTCCCACATCTAGCAAAAAGAGAACATGAGAAAAACCTTCCAATTATGTTAGAAGAAATAAAAAGTCGGGTTAATGATTTTGCTCCCGATCAGATAGCTGTCACGGTCGGCCCAGGCTTAGAGCCCGCTCTCTGGCCAGGCATCAACTTTGCTCAGGAGCTAGCTGAAAAAATGAAGCTTCCTTTAATAGGAATTAATCATCTCGAAGGTCATGTTTTTTCTAATTGGCTAGAAAACAAAAAAGCAATTGAGTTTCCTGCTGTGGTTTTGGTAATTAGTGGTGGTCATACCATTCTTTTATTAATGGAAAGCATCAATCAATGGAAGAAGTTAGGCGAAACAAGAGACGATGCTATTGGAGAGGCTTTCGACAAGGTGGCAAGAATGTTAGAGCTACCCTATCCCGGCGGTCCAGAGATTGAGAAACTAGCTCATGAAGGAGATCCCAAGTCAATTAAGTTCCCTCGCCCAATGATCAATGATAAAAATTATGATTTTAGTTTTTCTGGATTAAAAACCTCTGTCCTCTATCGCCTCAAAGATCATCAAGATGATAAGGCGGATGTCTCTGCTAGTTTTCAAGCAGCAGCCTTTGACGTCTTATCTAAAAAAACTTTAAAGGCCGTTGGAGAGTTTGGTGCAAAATCCATTCTTCTTTGTGGTGGAGTAGCGGCTAACAGAACCTTACAAAATCGTTTTTCAAAAATGGCCGAGGAGGAAGGGTTAGATTTTTCTGTTCCACAATTAAAATACAATACTGATAATGGAGTGATGATTGCGGTGGCTGCTCATCTGGGAAAAGACTTCCCCATCAAGGCAGACTCCAGCTTAAATCTTTAATTTTTGCTACCATATAAATATACTTAGTTAATATTATGGCTAAACCAAAAAAGAAACCTTATAACCCTAAAGAGGTTGAAGAGAAGATATACAAGTTTTGGATGAAGTCGGGCTATTTTAATCCTGACAAGTTAAAAAAGACCGGCGCCAAAAAACCTTTTGTTATTTTACTTCCTCCACCTAACGTTACTGGCTCATTACATATGGGACACGCTCTTAATGCTACCAGCAGTGATGTTTTAATTCGTTGGCAAAGAATGAAAGGTTCTTTGGCCGCTTGGCTTCCAGGAATAGACCATGCTGGTATCGCTACTCAGAGAGTGGTAGAAAAAAAATTGAGTAGAAAAGGTATTAATAAACTAGAACTTGGCAGAGAAAAGTTTTTAAAGGAAGTTTGGAGCTGGAAAGAAGAGCACGGTGAGATTATTTTAGATCAGTTAAAAAAATTAGGGGCTTCTTGTGACTGGTCTCGCAATCGCTTCACCATGGACCCTCAATACAGCAAAGATGTTTTAGAAACCTTTGTTCATTATTATAAGAAAGGATTAATCTATCGTGGCCTAAGAACTATTAACTGGTGTCCTCGTTGTCACACTAGTCTATCCGACCTAGAAGTGGAGTACCGAGAAGAAGGGAGTACTCTCTATCACATCAAGTACGGCCCTTTTGTTGTCGCTACCACACGACCAGAAACAAAATTCGGTGATACTGCTTTAGCAGTTAATCCAAAAGACAAGAGATATAAAAAATATATTGGTAAAGAAGTGGAGATTGAAACTTTAGCCACCGATGGCGAGTTAGACGAACCAAGAAAAATAAAAATTAAACTTAAGGTTGTTGGCGACTTAGCTGTTGATCCTGATTTTGGCACCGGGGCTTTGAAAGTCACTCCTGCTCATGACATCTTAGACTTTGAGATTTCTCAACGTCATGATCTACCAATAGTTCAGGTAATTGATAGGCGCGGCAAGATGAGTGAGGGAGCCGGTAAGTATGAAGGAATGAAAACCAAAGAGGCTCGAGATAGAGTTGTTAAAGATTTGAAGGCTATCGATCTTCTTATAAAGGAAGAGCCTTATCATCACCGTGCAGCCACTTGCTATCGTTGCAGCTCAACCATTGAACCACTACCTTCAAAGCAATGGTTTATGAAGATGGATGACTTAGCTAAGGTGGCTACGCAAGTGATAAAGAAAAAGAAGACTGTTATTCTACCAAAGAACTTTGAGAAAGGTTACTTTAGTTGGTTAAATAATATTCGTGACTGGTGCGTCTCTCGTCAACTTTGGTGGGGTCACCAGTTACCAGTTTGGTTTTGTGAAAATAATGAAGACGAATTTATTGTTTCAATTAAAAAGCCGACTAAATGTTCTGTTTGCAAGAAGTGCAAGTTGCAACAATCTGAAGATGTTTTGGATACCTGGTTCTCCTCTGCTCTCTGGCCTTTTGCTGGTTTGAGTAAAAAGGATCAAAAAGATTTTTATCCCTCATCTGTCCTCACAACCGCCCGAGACATTATTAATCTCTGGGTAGGGAGAATGGTTTTCTCTGGTATAGAGTTTAAAAATAAAACTCCTTTTGAGACTGTTCTCATCCATGGAACTATTTTAACTAAAAATGGCCAACGGATGTCTAAGAGCTTGGGTACTGGAATAGATCCTCTTGACCTCATTGATCAATACGGTGCTGATGCTACTCGTTTTGGTATTATCTGGCAGTCGATGGGAACACAAGATATACGTTGGGATGAGTCAGCGGTTGTGGCTGGTAAAAAATTTACCAATAAAATCTGGAATGCTACCAGATTTGTTATGGGACAAATTGATAAAAAGGAAACCTTTAGCGTTAATCTAAAAAAACCGCGTGCTACCAAATCATTTAATAAAAAAATACTTGCTCAACTAGAAAAAACTAGAAAGGGAATTGAAAAAGATCTAGGCAATTATCAGTTTGGTCAGGCACTGCATAAGTTTTATGAATTTTTCTGGCATAATTATTGTGACGTGTGTCTAGAAAAGGCAAAGGATAATCCGAGTAAGGAAACTAGTAACGTCCTCTTCTATGTATTGGTTGAGTCACTTAAATTAGCTCATCCATTCATGCCTTTTGTTACGGAAGAAGTCTATCAATCTCTTCCTATTAAAGATAAGAAGCTATTAATGATTAAAAAATGGTAAATTGGTTCTCTGTTAGTTTAGGTTTATTGCCAGCCATCATCTGGATGATCTTTTTTTTACAGGAAGATAAAAAAAGGCCTGAGCCAAAAAGATTAATCCTCTCTACTTTCATATTAGGTGGAGCGGTTGCTTTTGTGACTCTTCAATTTCAAATCATCTTTAGTGACATCTTTACCTCCTTGGGAATAAGAGACTACAGCCCTTTTTCCATCTTCTGGTTAGCTGGTATTGAGGAGTTCTTTAAATTCTTAGTTGTTTTCTTATGGGTAAGTAGAAGAAAAGACTTTGATGAGCCGATTGATGCAATGATCTATATGATTATAGCGGCTCTTGGTTTTGCTACCGTAGAAAATATAGCCTCTGTGGGGAGGGCGACAAATGGCTTTGAAATAGTAACGTTAAGATTCTTGGGAGCCACCTTCCTCCATACTCTAAGTTCTGGATTGATTGGTTATTACTGGGCCTTGGGCATATTGAAAAAAGCGGTGGCCAGTTTTATTGCTGCCGGTTGGTTTGTTGCCACCCTTCTTCACAGCATCTTTAATGCCTTGATATTAATATATGGGCCAACTTTTCAAGTGACTCTCTTTCTAATATTTATAGCCTTTTTTGTACTAGGTGATTTTGAAAAACTGAAACGAGAACCTATCACTCTCGTATAACTAAAAATCCCCTTTCGGGGGATTTTTATTTCAAGACAAGAATCTCTAATTTTTTAATACCGAACTTTATAGCCTGACTACGTCCTTCCATCCAGAGATCAATTCGAGGAGGGATGACCTCATTATATCTCCTATTCATTCGATCCTCTACGGTAAATATCTTATCACCGTATAATGAAGGAATTTTAATTTGCGTATACATCTTTAAGAAGTTAGCTGCCACAATACCATCACGAACATGAGTATTAGCAGCGGTAATAAATGGAGTGCTGTCAGTTTGATCCGGGGTAGAGGAGTAAGCAGTGGCAATAACCTCAACTTTCTCGTATTTAGACTCCTCAGCTTTTAATTTAATAGCCTCAACAATATCACCTCCTACACCAGCCCATTCTAAGGTAGAAGAGATAGTGGTCAAGGCGGGCATCAAATTAGAAGTAATGGCTATGAAAAAGAAGCCGTGGGCCAATAAATGACTCCATCTTGATATATTATAGTCTGAGTTATTGTTGGGTTTCATAAATTTAAATATAAAAAATATCCCTTTCGGGATATTCTTTTTTATTTGACTTGTTTCAAGTATATGTCACAAATCGGTTTTTGTCAAGAAAATGAACGAAAAAACCTTATTTTTTAGCCTTTTTGAGCTTTTTGATGATTTCCGCATCAGCCTCAGCAGGCTTAACAACAAACTCTTCCCTTTGTGAGATAGAAACCCCCTTAATTCCTTCGATGAGCTCACTTTCTCTCAGGACAGCTTCCTTATCCACTTCTTTTTTGGTGCGGACGAATTGATGAAGGCCAAGCCTTTCAAAGTTTTCGACTGCCGCCTGAATACCACGAACACTCACTGCTGGCGGCGTTGTTCGCCAAGCTAGTTCTCCGTTAGGCAACTTAACCGTTTTGGTTTTGCCGCCATCAGTCAGATCATCGCGATGAGCTTGAGCAAAGGCGAAGAGACCATCTACCTCATTAGTGATTTCATCACTGATGACTCTAATTTTGTCTTCCGCCTCATCTTTGAGCTTTTGAATGCGATCGTTAAGCCACTGATTGACCCGCGCGATCTTTCTTTGACAATCTCCAACCCTGGCAATCGCCTTATTAGCTTCACCCTCATCACATGGAACTACCACCACAGTTCTCTTTGCTGCTTTTTTCTTAGCCATCTCATTTCCTCTAACAAAAATTCCAAAGTGCAATTCCAAAATATTAGGACTATCCTAAATGGAAGTTCTGATATATTGCCACATATAAATAAAAATGTCTATATTGTGCCCGGGGTGGGAGTCGAACCCACACACTCTTGCGAGTAACGGATCTTAAGTCCGTCGCGTCTGCCAATTCCGCCACCCGGGCATTTGGAGGCGCCGGTGGGAATCGAACCCACGTATAAGAGTTTTGCAGACTCCTGCCTTACCACTTGGCTACAGCGCCTATTCTTCGTCTAATATATTTTCATCTTTCATTAAAGATTTTTCAATACCTGCCGCATCTTCGTATCCAGAATCAATCTCAAAAACTATCTCCGGAACATGTCTGATCGATAGCTTCTTGACTAATAAGTATTGTAACTCTGGTTGAGCTTTTTGCAATATTTTTAATACCTCTTCTGATTTGTTCGAGGGGATAACGCTAACCCCTACTCGAGCAGTTTCCATCTTTGCTGAAATTTCAGCATAAGTTAAAGTTGCCAAAGATTCACCAAATTCTAATTCGCGAGCAATTAACTTGCTGAGCTCCTCTAGAATTAAATTATTTAATCTTTCCTTACGAAATGTCTTCATTAATGACTAAATGATCACCGGCTCTGATTTCGGTCTCGGTATTAATTAAGAGACCACACTCATTACCAGCTTCTACTTTATTAGCATCTTCCTTATTTCTTTGCAAATTGATAATCCGCCCTGTATCAATAACTTTATCTCGTCTCATAATGAGGCAATCGGCGTTGTTGGTAATCTCTCCCTCAACAACCTTACCACCAATAACCTGACGACTCTTAGACCTCTTATCAAACACAGCTAAGATTTCTAGATCTCCTAAAATTTTAGCTTGTTTAAATTTTTTAAGAAAATCCTCAAAGTCCTTAACTAATTCATAAATAATATTAGAAGTTAGAACCTCAACCTTTTCACCGCCACCACTTTTCAAGATACTTTCACCAGCCTTACTAATCTTAATATTAAATCCTAATACTAATGAATTAGTTCCAGCAGCTAATTTAATATCACCATCAGTTATATCGCCAACGCCTTGATTAATAATATTTAACAAATGATCTTCTGGTAATGGTAGGGCGCTAATTACACCAGAAAGAGCCTCTAGGGAACCACTGTCATTAGCCTTTAAAATAACATTGATAACATTTTTATCATCCGCCTTAGCTAAGGGAGATGATAGGTGAGCAGCTACTTTTTCCACCTCTTCATGACCAGCTTTAATTGAACTAGCTAGTTTTTGAAATAATGTTGAAGTGCCAACAATGAACTCAGTGCCGATGGTAGGTGCCTCTGAAAAACCCAGAATAAGAACGGGGGCAGATGGCTCAGCCGCTTTAATTTTCTTGCCTGTAAAATCTTCCATAGAACGAATCTTGGTTTGCACGTTATGAGTAGCAATCTCATCACCCTCTTTTAAAGAACCGTCCTTAACAATCACAGAAGCCACAACTCCCCGACGACTATCCATGTGAGACTCAAGAATAAATCCCTGTCCATGACTCTCTGTATCACATTGAAGGTCTTCAACCTCTGCTACTAATAAAATTAAATCGAGTAGCTCATTAATACCCTCTCCAGTCTGAGCAGAAATAGCTTGCCAACTAACATCTCCACCAGCTCCTTCCAAAAGAACAGCTTCTTGAGCTAATTCATTCTTAACACGATTAATGTCAGCATTAGATTTATCAATCTTATTAACCGCAACAATAAACGGAGTCTTGCTCTCTTTAATTATCTTGTACGCCTCCTTGGTTTGCTGCTTTACTCCTTCATCAGCAGCTACAATCAAGATGGCCATGTCAGCGATCTGACTACCCCGCTCTCTCATTTGAGAAAAAGCCTCGTGACCAGGGGTATCGATAAAGGTTATTTTATTATCCTGATGCTTGATTTCGTAAGCGCCAATTGATTGCGTAATTTGACCGGCCTCTTTGGCGGCTAAATTAGTTTTTCTAATGTAATCTAATAAGGCGGTCTTACCATGATCAACATGGCCCATGACCACCACAATTGGTGGACGCTTCATAATAGGAACAATTTTGCCACAAAATTAAGATTTAGGCAATGTTACTATTGAAAATATCGCTAAAAATGCTATTATAGAGAAGCTCCAGGAGAGGTGCCGGAGCGGTCGAACGGAGCGGATTGCTAATCCGCGACTCTTTATGGGTCTCGTGGGTTCGAATCCCACCCTCTCCGCCAGATAGAATTTTTCATAAAATTATAACAGTCCTTACTTTTATGTATCAAGAACTACTTAAGTGGGATATTTACGAAATTAGAACTAAATCAACTCCAATAACTGGGGTTATGCTTCGTGGAAGAATCAGAAAATTTTGTTTAGAAAATAAAAGAAATGTTCTTGTAGAGAATGCCCAAGAGATTAAAGGGTCTGTAAGATTTGCAATACCTTCTGGTGAAGATCCTTCCATGATTCAAAAATATATAAATAAAATTTTATCTGACGCATCAATTAATTTGGTTGAAGAAAATATTCCTAATCCGGTTCTATCAAAACTAAAAGTAAACGTTGAAGATAGGTATGCGTTATAACATCCTATAAAAAAATAAGAGAGGAAGTCTGGCCCGAGTATTTCGAGGTTATTTTAATTTGAAATAAATTTAAATTTTTTTCAAAACAAGTTAAAATCTAATTATTATGAATAAAAAATTAACAACTTTCTTGATATTTTTTTTATTATTAATAACCTCTCTTGCTCAAGCTCATCAACCTAGGCTAGTTAAGGAAAGTATTATTAATGTTAAAAACCCTGAAGCCTCACAAGCCTTCTATGGCAAGCTTACAAACACTCCTCATATATATAATCTAAAATCAGAAAATTCTTTTAATTTGTATGTAGGAATTTTAGTTCCTGACGTGCCAAATATTGATAAAGATGTTTCTGTTCTAATTACCAAAGATCACGATCCTCATGATCACGATGATCATAATCATGAAGAGTTTAAAGTTTTATTGGATGGGACCACTCATAAATGGACTCCCTATTATGAACAACATGCTGGTGACGAATACTTCACTGGCCCAGCCCTTCAATCAAAAGACAGTGATCCTGAACTACATCCAAAAGGAGTGCAGGCTGAGGCGGGATCGTATACCATTAAAGTTTTTAGCTCGGACAATGAAGGAAAGTACGTTTTAGTTATTGGGACCAAAGAACGATTCCCTTTAAACGAGATAATAAATACTATAGTGACCATGCCTCAACTTAAAATTTATTTTGAAAAATCTCCTTTTACAGCATTCTCTACCCCAACCATGCTAGTCTTCTTACTTATAACTCTCTTGTTCTTTGCGGTATTAATTATCTTTCTAGTTTGGCTTATGAAAAAGATTGTTAATAAGAAGTAATTCTATACATTTTTTTCAAAAACTAAAATATCTTGTCCCCAAAGCCCCGGACTCCTTTTCCATTGACCGGGATATTTTTTTACAAGCCTCAATCCAGCCAAATCAGCCATCTCCTTAATCCCATTGTCAGTTATTCCTATACAACATTCAGGAATTTTAATATTTGAAACTGTGAACCAGTCTTTAGAATCATAAAGAGGTGTACTATACCTAACCCAAGGTTTTTTTATCTTATTAACTTGCTGATAATAGCTATCGTCCAATAGACAGAAAGAAATTAAGGCTTTGCCACCTGGTTTAAGAACCCTGCTCACCTCACCAAAATAATAAATGGCATCTTTTTTATTGAGATGAGTCCATACAGATTTAGCGGTAACTAGATCGATACTCTCATCAAGGATATCCCAGGGTTGATGTTTTGAATCTTGGCCTGGAGCATAAACCGCATTTCTTACCGAATGATGAATAAATGAATGACTAAAAAAATCTTTAAATTTTTCTCTACAATACCCAATATCACTCTCTTTAATATCCAAACCAATATACTCACCACCGTCTCTAACTAAAGATTCGCTGGCAATAGCCAACAAGCCGCTACCACAACCAATATCAAGGATCTTGGGCCTGGGTATGTTTTGTAGCAGATTGATTATTAAAACTTTGAAGACGCCGATTGATTCGGAATAAGAGCTAATAGAACGATCACCTCCCGATCTTTTAAGAAAGTTAGGGGTAAACTTCATAATTCTAAGATCCTCCGCGACCTCTGGAGAAAGGGTTATGAATTTTTTATCAACCCTCATGAATACAAGGTCGACTAAAACAAATATATGACGAAATAGACCCTTCCATAATATTTGTCGAAACTTCTTCATTGCTCCGATAATACTTCTTTTATTTTTATAAATCAATTTTGACTAAATGAACAAACAGTTTATAATATTCGCATGCAAAACAATCTATTTTCATTAAAAAAACAGGCAAATATTAATATATTTAAAACCTGGTCTCTCTTTTTTTATTTCTTTATTATCGTCATTGGTGCGGGTTATATATTTTCTCAGTATTTTGGTAATTCCACTATATTATATTTTGCGGTGGGACTTAGCATTCTAATGAGTTTTTTTAGTTACTGGTTTTCTGACAAGTTAGTACTAACTATGACAAAAGCTAAGCCTCTTGATAAAGAAAGATACCCTGAAATTCATGAGATGATAGTTAATCTTTGTCAAAAGGCCAATCTTCCTTTGCCGAAGTTGTATATAGTAGATGAAGAAGCTCCTAATGCTTTTGCTACTGGCAGAGATTATAAAAATTCTGTGGTAGCGGTCACGAAAGGATTGATACAAGCACTTGATAAGAAAGAGCTGGAAGGAGTATTAGCTCATGAGTTATCTCATATTAAAAACCGAGACATGCTAGTCTCTACCATGGCGGTAGTCTTAGCTGGATTCATTACAATTCTTTCTGATATATTTCTTCGCTCACTGATCTGGGGAAGTATCAGTCGAGATGATCGTAACAATGCTGGTGGAGCTGTTTTAATACTTGCTCTTGTTGGAGCTATTCTGGCTCCTATTGGCGCCACCCTAATGAGATTAGCCGTTTCTAGAAAAAGAGAGTTCTTGGCTGACTCTTCTGGATCGATTATCACTGGCAATCCAGAAGGATTAGCCTCTGCTTTAGAAAAAATATCTTCTCATGCCACCCCTATGAAAGTAGCTAACAACGCTTCAGCTCATCTTTGGATAAGCGACCCCTTCAAAGGAATGAAGAAAAAGAATTTGGCAACTAATATTCATAAATTATTTCTCACTCACCCACCAACAAAAGAGAGGGTTCAGATATTACGCAATCGCTAACTTATAAAGTGGCGCGAATCTCAGAAAAAGGTAATAATTTAAATATCACGTTATGACTTACACCCTAGATAAGTTAAAGAAAAAGCTGGCTCTGCCAGAATCACTACAAATAAAATTCCCGCCTGCAGAGATTGAGGCGGATTTAGCAATTCCTTGTTTTAGAGAAGATCCAAAAAAAATAGCTAGTAAAATAAAAAGATTGAAGCTCCCTTTGATTGAGGAGATAAAGATCGAGGGACGTTATGTTAATTTGATTTTGAATAAAAATCTTTTGGCTAAACAAGTATTCAATGATATTGAGAAAGCTGGTAATGAATATGGTTGGGCGAAAGATGGTAAAAAGATTTTAATAGAATATTCTAGCCCTAATGTTGCAAAGCCAATGCACATTGGCCACCTTAGAAACAATGTTATTGGTCACGCCTTAGAAAACATCTACAAAGCTCGCGGTAATAAGGTGACTACCGTTAATCATATTGGTGATTGGGGAACTCAATTTGGAAGATTAATTTTAGCCTGGCAAAAATGGGGCCCAAAACCGATAACGGTTGAGAACTTATATAAGCTTTACGTTCGAATTAATAAGCAGTGTGAGAAAAATAAAAAGCTAGAACAAGAAGCTCGTGATCTTTTTACTAAATTAGAAGCGGGTGACAAAAAATTAGAGAAGCTTTGGGATAAATTCAGAACACACAGCATTAAAGAGTTTAAAAAAATATATAAAGAGTTCGATATGGAGTTTGATCTTTGGCAAGGAGAAAGCTTTTATCAAAAAGAATCCGAAAAAATTATTAAAGAAGCTCTGAAAAAGGGCGTTGCTACAAAAGAAGAGGATGGCGCTATTGTTGTTGATCTAGAAAAACATAAGCTCCCCTCCTATATATTACAAAAAGCCGATGGATCAACTCTTTATGCTGGAAGAGATTTAGCAGCTGCTAAGTGGCGACTTAAAAATAATAAGCCAGCTCGAATATTATATGTAGTTGGTCATGAGCAAGAGTTATATTTCAAACAGATTTTCAAAACTTTGGAGTTATTAGGTTACGATGCTGGAAAGTTGGAACATATCAGCTACAACCTCATAACTATTAAAGGTAAGAAGGCCTCTACCAGAGCTGGCCGAACTATTTTTCTTAATGATGTTATTAAAGAAACTCTTCATCGTACAAAAAAGAATAAGATCATTGGTCTAGGAGCATTGGTATATAACACAGTCTCTCAGAGACGTAATAGAGCTATTAACTTTGATTGGAAAAAGACTCTTAATCTGGAGGGTGATAGTGCTCCATATATTCAGTATGGGTATGTAAGAGCTCAAAGCATTCTAAAAAAAGCGAAGCAAAAGAAGATTAATGGTAAAATAGTTATTAAGACTGAAAGGGAAATCAAGTTGGTTAAGTTGTTAGCTCAATATCCAGAAATAATTAAACAATCCCAGCTATTAAACGAGCCTCATCTAATCGCTAACTATCTTAATGATCTAGTCCAGGAGTTTAACCGCTTCTACAACTTTGACCCCGTATTAGCTGCTGATGAATCTAATAAAATTAAAACCAGATTGATGCTTGTGGCGTCGGTTGCTAAAACTATAAAAAACGGATTAGCATTATTAGGCATTAAGGTGCCGAAAAAGATGTAATTATGATTAAAGCTTTATCTAATATTTTTGGTAGAAAAAAGAAGGTCGTCGTTTTGATGGGCGGCCCCTCTTCTGAGCACGAGGTTTCTTTGTGGAGTGGTAAAATGGTGGTTAAAAATCTTGATAAGAGATCTTATCAGGTAGAGCCTGTCGTTATTACCAAAGATAATAAGTGGCCTATTAAACCAAAGGACTTGGATTGTGATGTGGCATTCATTGCTATGCACGGAGAGTATGGTGAAGATGGTCGTATTCAATCTTTATTGAAAAAAAATAACATTCCTTATACTGGCTCTGATCAAAAGGCTAGTAAATTGGCCATGGATAAAGCCCGAGCATCTAAAGCTCTGGAGAAGGTTGGGTTAACCTCTCCCCCTTTTGTGACTTTCAAAAAAGGCAATATGAAAGTTAGTTGGAATAGCTTATTAAAATTAGGCTTGCCGGTGGTAGTTAAGCCTGTTGATCTTGGATCTAGTGTTGGTGCTAGTGTTGTAAGGACTATTGGTAAACTGGCGCCAGCTATTAATGACTCTCTTCAATACAGCAACAAAGTGATGGTTCAAAAATATATTAAAGGTAGAGAATTTACCTGTAGCGTCATTGAGCAAAATGGCAAAGCTAGCGCCCTACCTCCAACCGAGATAATTCCTAAAAAACAAAAGTTTTTTAATTTTAAAGCCAAGTATACTCCTGGGGCCTCAAAAGAGATAACTCCTCCCAACCTACCCAAAGAGTTGATTCAACTAATTCAAGAAAAAGCTGTTCTAGCTCATAAATCTCTTGGCTGTTCTAGTTATTCTCGGGTAGATTTTCTTATGGACAAAGATAATCGAGTTTATTTTCTAGAAGTTAATACCCTTCCTGGCCTAACTAAAACCAGCCTACTACCTCAGGCCGCTAAAAAAGCCGGCATTGATTTCCCAAAACTTCTTGATATTATTATTGGCAATGTCAGAAATTAAATGGGAATCTTTAGAATTTGAATATAGAAAAAAGAGTTTCTCTTGGTATCTATCAACTGTATTAATAGGTATTGTTATTACACTAATAGCTTTCTGGCAAAAAAATTTATTGTTAGCGATCTTTATAATTATTGCTACAATCATGGTAGTTTATTGGGCCAAACAAGAACCTCGAACAATCAGCTACAGCTTAACAGATGATCATTTTATAGCCGATGATAAAGCCTATGAACTAGAGAGGTTTTCTGAGTTCTATATTGACAATCAACTTCTAGTCTTTAAGAATAAGGATCTACTCAATAGTTATGTAAAAGCGATGATTGATCGAGAAGACAGGGATAAGATTGAGGATCATCTAGATCACATATTGCCAGATTTTGATTACGAAGAACCTCTCTCAGAAATTGTAAGTAGGAAGATAGGTTTTTAAGCACCCGTAGTTCAACGGATAGAACGTAGGATTGCGGATCCTAAGATCGAGGTTCGATTCCTCGCGGGTGCACCAACATTCACTTTTATCTTATTTATTGTCAAAAGCAATATTTTATATATAATAGAAAGGTATGAAGAAAAAGGAGGTGTTCAAAATAGTAGTAGTTGTTTTTTTGATTTTAGTTTTTATTCTTAGCTATACGGTATTTTTCTTTCCCTTTTCTTCTGCGCCTCAACCAACTCCAGAATCAGACTTCCAAGGTCCTGAAAGCTCCCAAAAGAACTTTGAAGGCCCTACCGGCCCTCCTAACGTTAAAGGACCAACCGAAGCACCGCCTCAAAATTAAAAGCAGGAGTAGTTCAGTGGTAGAACATCTCGTTGCCAACGAGAAGGTCGCGGGTTCGATCCCCGTCTCCTGCTCAAATTAAAAATCCCCCTTATACGATTATAAGGGGGATGATCTTGAACCAACTCTCAGTTGCCAGATCTATAAGTTCCATTTTCGATCTTTGGAGCTGTCTCTCTTTTCATTCTTTCTGTCATCTCAGCCACCTCTGGAGCACGCAAGGCAGCTCCATTGGCCAGAGGATACTTTTTCTTTGTGACCTCGTAAGCCAGCTCTTCAGATCCCATTGGAATAAAGCTAGTATCCAGATCCTCGAAAGTTGTAACAACAATCGCTCCATGATTTGGATTGAGGATCAGAGACACTCTTACTCTACTTTCAAGCTCGGTAAACATTGGCCTTCCTTTTCATCTAGAGCTACGTGAGAGATGTTCCATCAACCTTTTCTTTCGCTAAGGACATCCATAACCAAAAAAAGAATGCTGATGAAAGTGACGATCATGATAAATCTTTCGCTTGTCACTGACTAACTCCTACAATTCAAAGAACTTTCGCTTCCCAATCTGAAGGACAGATCCTCCTTTGATTGAAGTCTTAGTATTATACCCTTTTTTAACTTCTTTGTCAATCCTAACACCTCCCTGATCAATCAAGCGCCTTGCCTCACTCTTACTCTTAACGCCCGCCTTGATCAATAAGTCTACTAAATTAATTTTCTTAGCTTTTATTTTTAACTTAACAATATCGGTTGGTTGTTCTTTTTTAGAAAAAACTTTAATAAAATGATCCTCGGCCTTATCAGCCATTTTTTTATTATGCAAAGTTGCTGTGATAGTTTTAGCAAGTAACAGCTTATTTTTACGCCCATCCTTAGACCTTGGCATTTTAAGGTCCGTTAGTAATTCAAAATACTTTGGCATTAAAGAGTCGGGGATAGACATTATCTTGCCAAACATATCATTAGGCTTATCACTGATGCCGATGTAATTATCAAAACTCTTACTCATCTTTCTTTTTCCGTCAGTTCCTTCTAATAAAGGAAGGGTAAGAACGTTCTGTGGCTTCATGTCTGACTTACTCATCAAATCTCTACCAGCTAAAATATTTAATCGCTGATCTCTTCCGCCAATTTCTAAATCAGCCTTAACGACTACTGAGTCATAAGCCTGCATAATAGGATATATTAATTCATGGTAACTAACCGGCTTTCCCTCTTTAATCCTTTTTGAAAAATCCTCTCTCTCTATTAGTTGCTGAACTGTAAAGGAGGACATGAGGTCTAAAAGATTTTTGAAATCTATTTTTTTAAACCATTGGCTATTATGTTTAATCTCAACTTTTTTTAAATTAAGAATCTTTCCCGCTTGATCAAGGTAGTGTCTCATATTTTTCTTTACTTGAGCCGAAGTTAAAGATTCACGAGCACCAACTCTGTCAGTTGGATCACCAATCATAGCTGTGAAGTCACCTATAATTAAAACAACCTTGTGACCAGCATCTTGAAACTGTTTAAGTTTTCTTAAGGCAACAAGATGACCAAGATGAAGATCGGGGGCGGTAGGATCGATTCCCAACTTAACCCTTATCTTCTTGGACTTAATTTGTTTTTGTAAGTCAGTCTTATTAATAACCTCCTCGACGCCTCGAGAAAGAAGTTCTTTATTAGAAATAGGCATATGAATATATTTTAGCCCTTACTAACAATCTCGTCTACAAGACCATATTTTTTAGCCTCCTCAGCAGAAAGATAAAAGTCCCTATCAGTGTCCTTTTCTATTTTAGAAAAAGATTGACCTGTGTGATTGACCAAAATATGATTCAGCTTATCCTTGATCTTTAAGATGTGCCTAGCAGCGATGTCAATATCAACAGCCTGACCCTCAGCACCTCCCATAACCTGGTGTAGCATGACCTCAGAGTTAGGAAGAGCGCTTCTTTTACCCTTGGTACCAGAAGCTAGTAAAACGGCTCCCATAGAGGCAGCTAAGCCGATACAGATAGTATGAACATCCGGTTTAACATATTGCATGGTATCATAAATAGCCATTCCGGCAGTAACCGATCCTCCAGGAGTGTTGATGTAAAGCTTAATATCCTTTTTAGGATCCTGGTGCTCTAAGAATAGAAGTTGAGCGATAACCGTATTAGCTAAAGCATCAGTTACTGGTCCAGCTAAAAAGATAATCCTCTCTTTAAGTAATCGAGAATATATGTCGTAAGCTCTTTCACCATTAGCTGATTTTTCAACTACTGTAGGAATAAGATAGTTTTGAGTTTCTTTATTCATGCTTATTGATTATTAAAAAATTCAAAAACTTTTTTATTTTGTATTACGCCATAAATGTAATCATAAAATTTCTGATTATCAAGTGAGATTTGCTCGTGATTATATTTTTGAATTTCTTGTTTTAAATCTTCCTCTGTTGGATTAAGATTTTCTTGCTCAGCTATTTTATAAATCACCAAATGAGATAAAACTCTTTTCTTAGCAGTTGGCTCAAGATCTTTTCTAACCTCCTCCTCAGACTTACCACTATTCTTCCAGGTAGCTTCTGATTCCTTAACTAGACCATCAAGAGTTCTGTCGATCATAACCTGAGGTGGCTCAATTTCAGAGGCGCTAACCACCTCATCAATTATTTTGATATGAGCTTTTTCTTTTGCTTGAGCTTGCTTCTCATCAAGAATACCCTTCTTAACATTTTCCTTCAGTTCGGCAACGGTTTTGAACTTTCCTAAAGCCTCTGCAAATTTATCATCCATTTCTGGCACTTTTCTTTCAAAAACCTCTTTTAAATTAACTTTGAAATCAAGCTTCTTGCCACGCATATCTTCTTTCCAATAATCCTCTGGAATGGTTAATTGAAAAGACTCTTCATCACCAGCCTTGTGATCTATAATATTAGCCTCAAAACCAGGCAAGAACTTACCCTCCCCTAAAACAAACTGGTCAGAGCTTTTTTCACCATTAACCTCGTAATCAATTTTAACTACATCGCCTTTTTTAGCTTCTCTATTAACAGCTGTAATTTGAGATCTAGAATTGCGAAGCCACTCAAGAGATTTTTCAACCTCATCTTCCTCAACTTTCACACTCTCTAATTTGGCTTTAGCTTCTTTCATTTCATTAGCAGCAATTTTTTTATAATCACCGAGCTTAACTTCAGGAAAGGTTGTTATTATTCCTTTATATTTTAATCCATCAACACTGGAGGTGATCTCTATCTCCGGCTGAGATACTAAAGTCCACTCGTTTTCTTTAACTAAGCTATTTAAACTTGAACGAACCGCTTCTTGAGCAGCTACTTCAAAAACCTTTTCTTTATCAATTGATTGTTCGGCTAATTCTTTAGGAACATGACCTTTACGAAAACCTTTAAGATCTACCTTTGAGGCAGCTTGATCAGAAGCTTTTTGCCAATACTCCTGAAATTCATCTTTAGTTAGTTCAACGCCCAGCTCTATTATTGAGCCAGGCTTTTTATTAATTGTATGTTTCATAGTTAGAGTAGAGGAGCGATTATCAGAGCCACAATGCTGACAATCTTGATTAGAATATTAAGACTTGGTCCAGAGGTATCTTTAAATGGATCTCCCACCGTATCACCAACAACAGCGGCTTTATGAGTAGCAGAACCCTTGCCTCCAAGATTACCCTCTTCAATGTATTTCTTGGCATTATCCCAAGCACCACCAGCGTTAGCCATCATAACAGCCATTAAGAAGCCGGTAATAAGAGCTCCTATAAGCAAGCCGACTAAAGCCTCAGCTCCTTGATCACCAAAACCAAACCCAACAGCCACGGGAATAATAACGGCCAAGAATCCGGGTAGGATCATTTCACGAAGAGCTGCATCGGTAGCGATGGAAACAGCCTTATTATAATCAGGCTTCCCACCACCTTCCATCAAGCCAGGAATCTCTTTAAATTGGCGACGAACCTCATTAACAATCTTCATTGCCGCCTTACCAACAGCTTTCATTGTCATAGCGGAGAATAAGAATGGCATTACACCACCGATAAATAGACCAGCGATTACTACCGGGTCACCTAAGTTAACAACTTCTAAGCCAGCAACTTTAAAGAAGGATACGAGCAAGGCTAATGATGTTAGAGCGGCAGACCCAATGGCAAATCCTTTGCCGATGGCGGCGGTGGTATTACCAACTGCATCTAAAGTTTCAGCTGTCTTCCTCACATCAGCACCCATGCCAGCCATCTCAGCAATACCAGCTGCATTATCAGCCACTGGTCCATAAGTATCAGAAGCCAAAGTAATGCCAAGAGTTGCGAGCATGCCCACTGCAGCGACAGCAATACCATAAACACCTGCTAACCAAGTCGCTAGAAGAATAGTAGCTACTACAATAACTACTGGAGCGATGGTAGACATCATGCCGTAAGAGAGGCCGCTAATAATATTAGTAGCTGAACCAGTTTTAGAAGCCTCGGCAATTTCTCGGGTAGGACTAAACTCACTAGAAGTGTAGTAGTTGGTGATTAATCCAATTAGAAGACCAGCTACCAAACCAGTGATAACTGACCAAAAAATATTAAGTGGCTCTCCTTCAATAAACTTATTGGAGAGAAAGTAAGCTCCTCCAGCAAAAAGAATGGCGGCGGTAAAGATACCGTTGTGCATAGCCTTGCTAATTTTATTAGGATCAGAAGTTCTAACTAAAAATACTCCCACGATACTAGCTGCAATACCAAGACCAGCTAACATGAGTGGAAATAGAACAACGTTAGCACCAAAAGTTGCTACTGCAACCGATCCTAAAATCATAGCCGCTATTAAAGAACCTACGTATGATTCAAAAAGGTCGGCTCCCATACCTGCCACATCACCAACGTTGTCACCAACATTGTCAGCGATAACAGCTGGATTACGAGGATCATCTTCTGGAATACCAGCCTCCACCTTACCAACTAAATCAGCACCAACATCAGCGGCTTTAGTAAAAATACCTCCGCCAACACGCGCAAAGATAGAAATTAAACTCGCACCAAAACCAAGACCAACGATAGAACTAATGCTATCAGTAGCTAAATAAAATCCTGTTACAGATAACAACCCTAAAGCAACCACGAGAAATCCAGTTACCGAACCAGACCTAAAAGCGATTGCTAATGAAGGGCTAATTCCCTTTCGAGCAGCCTCTGCTGTTCGAGTATTCGCTCGCACGGCCACATTCATACCAATATAACCAGTAACAGATGAGGCAACCGCACCTAATAGAAAACCTACCGCTGTCAAAGAGTCAATAAATGCATAAATTAATGCGGCGAGCACAATAATCACCACCGTCAAAGTACGATATTGCTGATTCAAATAAGCTTTAGCACCTGCTTGAATAGCGCCACCAATTTCTTGCACCTTCTCATTACCAGTCGGCTTATTAAGCAACCAATAAGTGGTATAGATACTATAAATTATAGCGGCTACGATTGGAGTAAAAATTAAATAGTTTATTATATTCATATTTTATTCTTCTTTTTTATCTTCCGCTTCTGCAGAAGGAATTTTCTCGACTTCAACCTCCTTCTCTTTTTCAGGTCCTACTTGTTCTTCCTCTACCCTTACTTCTTTTGACTGCTCATCTACTGCATCAGCAACACCACTCTCCTGAACCTCTTCTGGATTACTCTGAGAACGAACGTCTATTTTCCATCCGGTTATTTTAGCCGCTAAACGGACGTTTTGTCCACCTTTTCCGATGGCTAAACTGAGTTGATCATCAGCAACAAAGGCTTGAGCCTCTCTCTTAGGCAATATCTCTACCATTTTTACCTTAGCTGGTGATAAAGAGTTAGCTATAAAAGTAGCTGGGTCTTCAGACCATTCAATAATATCTAATTTCTCTTGACCCAACTCATTACTGACCGCCATTACCCTCATTCCTCGCTGACCAACACAGGAACCAACTGGATCTATACCCTCTACACTAGAAAAGACTGCGAACTTCGTCCTACTACCAGCTTCTCGAGAGATAGCTTTAACCTCAACGGTCTCATCAGCTATTTCTGGAACCTCCATAGCAAAAAGCTTGCTAACAAATTTAGGATGTGATCGAGAAAGGATGATTCCTGGGGTTCGAGAATCTTCTTGAATATCGGTCACGTAAAATTTAAGTCGATCGCCAGATCGATAATGCTCACCAGGAATGGATTCGTTATAAAACATGATTCCTGTAGCTCGACCAAGATCAATGTAAACATTGCCTCGCTCAAAACGCTGCACAACACCACTGATAATATCACCCTCTTTATCTTTAAATTCTTGTAGAATAGAATCTCTTTCAGCCTCTCTTAGTTTTTGAAGAATAACTTGCTTAGCTGTTTGGGCAGCAATTCTACCAAAATCGCTATGAGTTTCTAGAGGAAAGGTGATTTCATCATCTAATTTAGCGGTGGCTTTAATTTTTTTAGCTTCTTTTAATAAAATATGACGATCCTCATTGTATCGAGGTAATTTCTCCTCATCATCTGCTGAAGCATCCTCCTCTATCTCAACTGGCTCACTCATATCAACGGTTGTTTCGTCGACAACTGTTTTAACTTGCCAAAATTTCACATCACCGCTTTTATTGTCAAATTTAGCTTTAACAACCTCCCCCTTCTTTTCGTATTCACGCTTATAAGCAGCAGCGATAGAATCCTCAATCGCCTCAATAACTTTATTGGGTTCGATGTTTTTTTCTTCAGCAATTTGCTGAACGGCGTTGTTAAGAGTTTTTAAATCAAACATATTTTTAGAATTAAAGGCCGCGTAGGCGACCTTTTTAATACTTCCATTATAGTACTTTAAATAAATCTTGTCAAAACAAATAAAAAAGAGCACTTAGAAAGCGCTCTCTCCATGATCAAGCCATGGAAGTGGTGATGTTGTGCTGTTTGAAAGCCTTCTGAAGAGCTTCGATCTGATCGTCAAAGAGTGCGATAACCTCATCATCGGTCACTCCAATGTCACGATCAAATGCGTCCAGCTTTTGAATCTTTGCCAATTCAGCCTCTGTAAGGAATTTTATACCTCCGACCGACTGACCCAATTTGATTTGCTGTGTGCAATCATAGGGAACGATGAGAGTGTAGTTAACTACTACTACTCGCTCCGTCTCAACCTGATTGATCTTTCGAATATCCTCGAGACCCGGATTGGTAAGCAACTCTAGAGAAAAGGCCTCTCCTAATTCTTCTTCCGTCTCCCTAATGAGAGCTTGCCTATCAGACTCGTCTTCCATCTTACTACCATTAACTGTCGCCTGACAGCCGCCGGCAAATGATTCGGGCCCTTCTCGTTCGTGATTGTGAGATCCACGAACTTGAAGAATCGCCGCAAGTCCTCCTCCTTTCTCCGTCGGTAACTCCGTAAAACACAGCAAGCCTACCACCTTCTTCTTCGCAGACTCCGTTTCCGCTGACCTCATGTCACAGTTCCTTTCTTTCTACCACCAAAAAATAAAAATGTGCTTAATTAATTATTGTAATTTAAATCAAGTCTTGTCAATAGAAGAAGATACTGATAAAAAGAAGATATGCATAACCTGAAGAGCTGGATTGATCATAGCCCTGTGGTTAAAAAAGCTTATTATTTTGCTCAAAAAACTCATGCTGGCCAAAAAAAATATAATGGTCAACATTTTTTTGATCATGTTGTTAAAACAGCTAGAACTATAACCGAGTGGAGGTTGGATGGCACAGCTATAGCAGCTGCCCTGCTACATGATGTTGTTGACCATGCCTCAGTTACATTAGAAGAAGTGCGGAAAGAATTTGGTAAAGACATTCATTTTCTTGTTAGCGGTGCTAGTAACTTGAGGACTGTAAATTATAGAGGTGAAAAAGGTGAATTGGAAAATATAAGGAAATTTGTTTTAGCTACCAGCAAAGATATTAGAGTTTTATTAATAAAGCTAGCCGATCTTTTAGACAACTTAAGATCAATAAGTGATCGAATGACTCCTAAAGAAGAAAGGCATGCCATAATAGCTATTGAAATATATGCTCCTCTAGCCTATCGATTAGGAATGTTTCGACTAGCAGGAGAATTGGAAGACTTATCGTTCCCTCATGTTTATCCTCAAGAGTATGATTGGCTAATGAATAATGTTAAGGATCACTATAATGAAAGAGAACGCTATGCTCAAATGATCAAGCCTTTAATTGAAGAGAAGTTAAATAAAAATAAAATAAAGCTTCAAAAAATAGACTCCCGAGCAAAAAGATATTACAGCCTGTATAGAAAATTAAAGAAGCTTGATATGGATCTAGAAAGCGTCTATGACCTAGTGGCTATTCGCTGCATCGTCCCTACTATAGAAGATTGTTATGCGGCTTTAGGAATTATTCATAAAGCATGGCAGCCTGTACCAGGAAGAATTAAAGATTATATCGCCCTACCTAAAGAGAATAATTACCAAAGCCTACACACTTCTATTTATGGACCTGATAATAAGATAATTGAGATACAAATTAGAACTCCTGACATGCACAATTTAGCAGAGAATGGTATTGCCGCTCATTGGTTGTACAAACAATTTCCAAAAGATAACTATTTGGGCAAACAAGTTAAAGAAAAAAATGGGAGTTGGGTTAGTAGGTTAAAAAATTGGCGGAAGGGATCAGGTGGTTCTAATAATTTTATTGAATCATTTAATATAGACCTTTTGATTGAGAGGACTCTTGTTCTCACTCCTAAAGGAATGGTTGTTGATCTTCCTCAAGACTCTACGCCCGTTGATTTTGCTTACAGAATCCATTCAGAGATTGGTCATAGCTGCATAGGGTCAAGAATTAATAACGAGAATAAACCTTTGCATACAATATTAAAGACTGGGGATGTTGTAGATATTCTTATTCAGAAAAATAAAGGGCCATCTGAAAAATGGCTGGATTTTGTTAAAACTAATTTTGCTCGCAATCATATTAGATCAAAGCTTCGTCAACAAAAGAAAAGCTTTCTTCCAGAGGCAAAAGAGGTTGATCTCCGAATATCTGTTGAAGATAGAATCGGTTTATTGAAAGATATATCTGAAACGATTTCCCGATCTCATATCAACATTACCGACCACAGAGTTTCTGCCGTTGGCAGAAAAGGAGTATTAAAAAATATTAATATCAGATGTTCTGTGACTGATAAAAATAAAATAGAGAAGCTTGTTGAAAAATTAAAGTCTCTCGATAATATTAAATCAGTTGCCTATCGTCTGGTTCGTTAGGAGAAGAA
>CAYSNH010000002.1:43545-47059 GCA_964432405.1 uncultured Candidatus Saccharibacteria bacterium | reverse complement strand
AAGCGGGTACACTGAAAAGCGTCACTCCGGTGGCGTTTTTCATTTTTTGAATAAACACCCCTTACTATTGACAAAAAAGACAGAACATGATAATATGAGGTTAGTAAATGGAGTTCACAATTTTCTAGTAAGGAGATGATGATGACTGAAAAGGAATTGCAGGATGCCGCAACCAGTATTTTGAAAAGGAATGGCTGTGGCTGGGATGGACGCAAGGATGTTGATTCCAAACAGACCAACTTCGAACGTTCGAAGATGAAGCCCTCTCCAATGGGAGGTCAGCCACCCAGGAGGTGATCTTCAATCGGACTTTCTCAGACCGCTACTAATAAATTATTAGTAGCGGTTTTTTAATTGACAAAAGAACAAAAAAAGTTATTATTTTCAATAGATCTTTTAAACTTTTTGCCTTTTCAAGGAGGAGAAATCATGTCCAGTTATGATAGGGATTTAGCTCACTTATTAAGAACAGGTAAGATCGAAGCGTTTAACGCTTCGCGTCCCCAGGAAAAAGAAAGTGGAGCTGAGGTAAATCTTTCGCGTATTGATTTATCTGGAAAGAGTATAGCCAAGGCTAATCTGAGCAAGGTTGTTCTGAGAAACGCCAATCTTTCTGGAGCGATCTTGATTGATACCGTGCTCAAAGGCGCAGATATCACTAATGCTGTTCTTGATGGCGCTGTGATGATTGACACCAATCTGTCATACGCTCATGTTTCCGGAGTAGACTTTACCAAAGTAGCTTTCATTACTGGTATCAATGTCTGGGGCACATACAATCTCAGTCAAGAACAACAAGGTTATCTTTTAAAAAAAATAAAAAAAAGTTGGAATTGTTGTTGTGATGATGAAGGTCCAACCCACATCTCAATTCCTTTAGCCAAAATAATCAGACAGAGGCTTGGAAACCATACTCAAAACTGAATACAACGCCCCCCGTTTTTTACGGGGGCTTTTTTATTGTGTAGAATAATAAGCGATGCTAAAACGTCTTGAATTGGTAGGATTTAAATCTTTCAATCAAAAAACAACTCTAGACTTTCCTAAGGGGATAACGGTTATCGTTGGCCCTAATGGCTCTGGAAAGTCTAATATTATCGATGCTTTGCGCTGGCTGCTAGGGGAGCGGGAGAGTAAGAATTTGCGAGGTGGTAAGGCCGAACACCTTATTTTTTCTGGCACTAGTAAGAAGACTAGGTTGGGCATGGCCCAAGCCTCTATCTATTTAGACAATAAGAATAAAACCCTGCCTTTAGATTTTGTTGATTTAGTTGTGACAAGAAGGGTTCATCGTGATGGTAGTTCTGATTATCTTGTTAATAAATCGGCTGTGCGCCTAAAAGACATCGTCACTTTATTTGCTCAATCAAAACTAGGTACTAAAGGCCTCACTATAATCAACCAGGGTAATAATGAGCTCTTTGTTAAAGCTCTACCTAAAGAAAGACGGGAGATGATGGAGGAGATTTTAGGATTAAAGCAATATCAAATTAAGAAGCACGATGCTCAGTTGAAGTTAAGTAGTACTCAGAACAACCTAGAAAAAATAGGCACTACTCTAGAAGAGTTATTGCCTCGACTTAATCTTTTACGTCGTCAAGCTAAAAAATGGGAAAAAAGAGCTATTTATGAAGAAGAGCTTCAAAGCTTAGAAAATAACTATTTTGCAATCAAAATAAAAGATTTAGAAAAGGACAATCTCAATCTCGATCCTTCTATTAAAGAAGTTGATCAACAGCTCAAGGCTAAGTCGGTTGAATTAAATCAGTTAGAGCGGGCGGTCAAAGAGATTGAAAATCAAAAGCCCCAGCCATCGCAGCAAAATAATAAGCGGTTTGATCTTCAAAAAGAAATTGCTCAATTAGAAGCCCAGATACAATACGCGCCCCCTAAGAGTAGAACTGCTCTCTCTTCCGGTGAATCACTTCAACTAATCAAGCAAGTTAGAGATAAGATAACTCAATTAATAGAGTTAGCTGATTTAATAAGGGTTCGTAGCGCTCTGGCTGAATTAGGAGCGGTAATTGACAAGTCTTTAGCAGGAGAGACCGAAGAGGAGGCTCAGCTAGATAATCAAGCTATTAAAATTCAACTATCTAATCTAAAAGAAGAATTAACAAACATTGATCAAGTTGAAAGAAGTGCTCATTCTCAATTTAATGATTTTAATAATCTTTTTAGACAGGCTTTTGAATCTGCTGCTGATAAGCGTCAAGAAATTCAACAGCTAGAGATTAAAAAGAACCAGTTGATATTGGCCAAAGATCGTTGGCATTTACGTTGGCAAAATCTAGAGGATCAGATGACTCAGGTTGGTAGGGGTAAAGGGGATTTTGATAGTGTTCAGCCGGTAGCTGATTTTGACTCATTAAAAGCTGAAAAAAGAATGATTAGACTACGTAACGATTTGGCTGTCATTGGTGAGATTGATCAGGAGTTGGTTAAAGAGGCTCAGGAAGAAGAAGAGCGCTACCAATTTTTATCCACTCAATCCGAGGACTTGAATAAAGCTACCATCGATCTCGAACAATTAATTCAGGATTTAACAGGTAAAATTCATAGTGATTTTAAAAACTCATTGAAATTAGCCAATCAGGAGTTTAATAAGTACTTTAAACAGCTATTTAAGGAGGGGAAGGCTCAGTTGATATCAACAGATGAGGGTATTGATATAGATCTCGATATTCCTAGTAAAGGCATTAAAGATCTAAGCTCTCTATCAGGAGGAGAAAAAAGCTTGGTCGCTATCGCCGTCCTTTTTGCCTTAACTTCTATTAGTCCACCGCCATTTTTAATCTTAGATGAGGTAGATGCTGCTCTGGATGAGAAGAATAGTCAGCGTTTTGCCAATCTATTAAAAACCTTAGGTGATAAAACTCAGTTTGTTATAGTTACCCACAACCGTTCCGTGATGGAAGCAGCTAACGTTCTTTATGGCGTTACGATGGGAGATGACGGTATTTCCAAGGTTCTTTCTCTTAAATTAAGTTGACTTTTTGAGAAAAACGATATATCCTAGTTACTATTATGCTAGTCCTTAAATTACAAAGGCGGGGTAAAAAACATCAGCCATTTTATCGATTGGTTGTTTCCGAGCGTCGATCAAAGGTGACCGGACAAGAAGTTGAAAATCTTGGTTGGTACGACCCTAAAAGTAAAGAGCACAAGTTTAATAAAGAGCGAATTTTGCATTGGTTGCAAAATGGTGCTCAAAAAACCGATTCTGTGCATAATTTACTAATCAAGGATGGTATAATTGAAGGAAGCAAGATTGCTGTTCATAATAAACCAAAGACCTCTAAAGAAGAGGTTGAGGGAAGTAAGGTCGAAAAAGAAAATCAATCAGAAAAGACAATGGAATTAAAAATGCAATTAGAGGAGAACACTCCAGAGTCTCCAATGGAAGAAACTCCTGCGGAAGCTCCTATGGAATCTCCAATGGAAGAAGCTCCTGCGGAAGCTCCAGCTGAGGAAGCTCCTATGGAATCTCCAATGGAAGAAGCTCCTGCGGAAG